>QIAK01000069.1 GCA_003225515.1 Acidobacteriota bacterium
TAATGATCGTAGTCAGTGTACGCCGGTCTCAGCAGTACCCTACGGTCCGATGAAGCAGTTCACTCACTTCAATGATGCCGCCCTTTCCCAAGCCGCGATGTCGCCTCTCGAATCCTTCTGGTTCCCCGGCGCGCTCGGCGATAAGGTCCAAGGCTTCCTAGTCAAGCCGCCGAACTTCGACGCCTCGAAGAAATATCCCGTGAAGTTCCTCATTCACGGCGGGCCGCAAGGTGCATGGGGAAATGACTGGAGCTATCGCTGGAATCCCGAACTATTCGCGGCGCCTACTTCATCGCAAAGCTCGGGATACGTGGTCATCATGATCAACTTTCACGGCTCGACCGGCTATGGGCAGAAGTTCATTGACGCCATCAACGGCGACTGGGGCGGCGCTCCTTATGAAGACCTGATGAAGGGCCTGGATTACGCGGAGCAGACGTATCCGTTCATCGACAAAACCCGCGAGTGCGCGCTGGGCGCCAGCTATGGCGGGTACGCCATCAACTGGATCATGGGCCACACCGACCGCTTCAAGTGCCTGGTGTCGCACGACGGCATGTTCAACGCCGAGTCGGCGTGGGGCTCGACCGAGGAACTGTGGTTCAACAACTGGGAGTTCAAGGGCACTCCTTACGACAACCGGGCGGGATACGAGAAGTGGTCTCCGCACCAGTATGCGAAAAATTTCAAGACGCCGACGTTGGTCATTCACGGCCAGCGCGACTATCGGCTCGACGTAAGCGAGGGCTTGCAGCTCTTCACCACGCTGCAAATGGAAGGCGTGCCGTCGAAGATGCTCTACTTTCCCGACGAAGGCCACTGGGTGCAGAAGCCGCAGAACTCGCAGCTCTGGTACAAGACGGTCAACGACTGGGTGGACCAGTGGACGAAGTAGGTCGCGCGACTTGCGAAGCTCTACTCCTTCTCTCTGATCGCGACCGGCCTCTCCACCCTGACCGGGATTGCACCAGAAGGAGCCGTGACTTTCGTCGGACCGGTGCCGGGCAATAGTTGGAGGGGATCGTCTAGCCAGGCAGTGATCCCGGCTGTGGTGAAGACGTCTACTTCCACAGGCGCGCCGAATCCATCCGCGGACGGGCTCGTGGTCGCTATGCCATTGATATCAGTCGCGACGATGCTCTGGCTGACTTTCAAAATCACCGGCATCGCAGGATTGCCGCTATTGATTTCACCACCTCCGCCTGTGGACGAGGTGCCCCCGGACCGCAACACCGTAGTCAGAAACGTAACCGGGGCAGCGATAACCGGATCCGCTATCGATGCAGAATCTACAACCTGCACGACGATCGGCTGAAATGCCTGACCAGTGGAAACTTGACCAGCTCCCGAAACGGCTCGCAGATTCTGTTGCGAAAGCGGCACGGTGTTCACAAAGAATGGCTGGCAAGGCGCGTTTGCTGGAGCCACACAGGCGCTCACTTGCACCAGGGCCTCAATCTGCGCAACCGTTAAAATCAAGGTTGCGTAGCCGCTGGAATTTGTCGGCGCGCTGGCCGCGCTGAGCGTTCCCGAACCGTGCACGATGGTGAAGTTCACCGTACCGTTACCCTGCGGGACGCCATTGCTGAGGACGCGCGCGGTGAGCGGAATACTCACGCTGGCATCCTGTGAGATCCAAAGATATTGCGTCAACACTCCGATCTCGGATGCCGACTCCGTGGCGCTAAGAGTTGCGCTCACCGATTTCGCCGGACTGTAGACTCCTGGGGCGAGCGTTGCTGTGGCCGTAGCTACTCCGGCAATCGCGGGCGTAAGCCATGAGCTGGCATATCCACTCTGATCGGTAGTAGCCGTGCAGGATGAAGCGCCAGAGCAAGCAGAAAGCTGCAGGCTGTTGCTGGCGCTCCAACCAATTGTGGCGCCGCTGACCGGTGTAGTGCCATCGGCTGCCAGCACGCGCACGATCACGGGATTCGTAGCCTGCGTGCCCACCGGCGTTTGCGGATTGAGGCCGCCGCTCAGCAGGATGATGTTGTCGCTGGCTGCCGCGCCGTAAGTCAGCACGGCGGTCATAATCGACGAGCCGCCGCTGGCAGAATCCGTGATTGCAATGTCTTGTGTTCCATCCCCTTTGGCGGGCGCGGCAAGAATCATCTGACCGGCATTGATTTCCAGTGGAGTCGATCCGGCGCCGCCGATCGTGGCGCTCAATCCAGCATGGAAGCCGGTGCCCAGTACTGTGACTGGGCCGCCACGCACGCTGATGCGCGACGGAGAAACGGAGTCGGCATAGAGCACGTAAGCGTGATAACGATAGTCAGGGCGGCCATCGCCGCGCACATCCGAAATTCCGATCAGGAAGTCGGTGGAACTGCCGACACTCGCGTCGAGCCTGGTCAGGCCGAACGGGATTTGATTGAACGGAGCCGGGGTGAATGCGGGAGGCATTGTGCCCTCGGGATCGGACGCAGCCCACATGCCTATCACGGGCTGGGTTTTATTCAGGCTGGCCGCTCCCGTTTCGTCGAGCGCGGTCACTGCCACCGATAAGGTGCGATTCGCTTGGGCCGGCAACAAAAAGTACGAGACATCTCCGTAGCCGTTCAGCGACGATTCCCAGTCTCCTCCCAGCGGCATGATCGCAGGGACACTCCAGGTGGATACGGCTTGAGGCAGAGCCTGCGCAGTGTTGCTCATTACAATGTCCTGCGCAACGTCATCGCCTGCCGAGACGCTCACGATAATGGGCTGCTCCCATCCAGAAAGCGCGACGGGGCCGGGCGAGTACGGTCCGACATTCGCGGACCACGTTGGATCGAGCGCTTCTACAGTCAAAAGGTATTGCGTGCTGCTGTTGTCAGGCGGTTGCAATCCAGCAAGATCGAAGAAGCCTTCGAGAGTCTGGCTGTTCGAACCCCATTGCGCGAGCGGATCTCCGAGAGCGTCGTCGTAGCCAGTAATAGGATTGCCCTGATTGCCGGTGAACAGAAAGCCGGAGACCGCTGCCGCGGCATACCGGCGCGAGGGCAGGCCAGTTGTTGAATCAATCCAGCGCGCCACCACGTTGACGCCTTGCATGGCCTGCGCGCTGTTTCCGTGAGTATCGCTGAACCATACCGAGCCGTGGATGCGAGCAGTGGTGGTTGAAAATACCTGCTTTCCTGGAAATTGTGAAAGGTTCTGCGTAGTCACCGGATAGAGCCGAGAAATGGATGCGATGTCGTCCATCGCCAGCAGATAAGGATTGGCGTAACAGATTGTGATGGGAATGCAATTCAAAGGATCGGTTGAGTGCATGACGGGAAATCCCGCGTAGTCGTCGGCGGTGGGAGGCGGGTTACGCGTATGCACATTGGGATTCACCTGCGACCAGCCAAGGCCGAGCACTCGGCCGATCACCCGTACCAGACGGTATTCGACGTCCGTGAGTTGTGAAGACTGTTGCGCACACTGTCCGTTGATGACGATCAACGCATGCTGAAAGATCGCGGAGGAGCCGTAGTTATCGATGCCTCCGAAGACGGCATTGGAGAAGCATTCGCTGGAGTCGCCCGCGCCCGCTCCAATCAGGGCGTCAGTGACTGAACCGTCGACGTCGTACACGATGCCGACGGGCGTGCCGGTCGCTATGGACTGAATGTCCGCCGGAATGGAAATCGTGCCGCCCGAATTTACGATCACGTTCGTGCCGTTTACGTCTTCGGCCAGTTGGCCGCCGCTGCTGACGGCCAGAGCTGCTGTGGGAACGGAAGTCCATTGGCTGAACGCATCGGCCACCAAGCTATTCGCAGAAGCATTGGGCAAGAGCGGGCTGAGATCGCCCTGATCGGTGTAGTAGGTGACGAGCCCTTGCGGCCAGACGAGCGGCTGCCCGGTCGTTGAGGGATCGAAGAAGGCAGTGCCGGCTATGAATTGAGGACCGCCGGCGCGCGATAGCAACGCGAATACAAGAATGATTGTTGCCGCCCAAGCCAGCCTGAGGAGGAACGGGCGAGTGGTGAAAACGAGGCTGGTTTTCATGGTCACCAGTTTTAATCGCACTCATTCCTCCTCATTAGCCCGCTTAACTGCCAAGGCGAAGTCACTGAAACGTGCACGCGATTTCCCATCCAGGACGGGATCTGCTCGCAAGGCTGAAAGATGTTGTGCCGAAAGCAAGATGCGACCTTGCGAATCGATCTGGAAACGCCCCATACCTGCGGCGACACAGCTGGTGAGTCCCAGCTTGCTTGGGGGATAGAGGAACAGGAGCACGCGTTCGCCGATTCGGTAGCGCTGGGCGCCGGACCAAAGGCCAATCCATTGCGAGATGGTCAGATCCTGTCCTGGAGTAGCTCCGCGAATGGCATTCTCGACGTGGAATGTGATCGCCACAGTTTCGACGGCCTGCCCTCGCGTCGCCGGACCATGCGCAATGCCGGTAACCACACCAGAAAAGATTGCCCCCGCTGCTTGGGCCAAGACTCGGAAGCCAAATGTTTTTGGAGGTACCCCGGGCGGCAGAATTCGGAACCTTGTCCCGGGCGCGGTAGCAGCCTGAGGCTGCCCCTCGCCCGGCAA
>QIAK01000070.1:0-481 GCA_003225515.1 Acidobacteriota bacterium
GCACCAACTTTGAATCCGGAACTCCTACCGACTTGGGCGTCATAATCTCGTAGGTGAGGGGGTTCTTTAGCATTCCATCCTGGTGAATACCGGCTTCGTGCGCGAAGGCATTGCGGCCGGTGATAGCTTTGTTGGGTTGAACGGGAATGCCGGTGATCTCGCTCAGCATCTGGCTGGCGGGAAAGATCTGCTCGCCGACTACGCCGGTGTCATAGGCAAATTTGTCGGGGCGAACCCGCATCGCCATCACAATCTCTTCGAGTGACGCGTTGCCGGCGCGCTCGCCGATGCCGTTGATGGTGCACTCGACCTGGCGCGCTCCCGCGGCGACCGCCGCCAGAGCGTTCGCCACGGCCATACCAAGATCGTTGTGGCAGTGAGCGGAGATGGTTACGTTCTCGATGCCCTTCACCCGCTGGCGAATCGCCGTGATGAGGGTTCCGAACTCTTCCGGGACCGTGTAGCCGACGGTGTCGGCAAT
>QIAK01000070.1:607-5380 GCA_003225515.1 Acidobacteriota bacterium
GGGCCTGCTGCACACACTGATCGCGCGTGATGCGCAGTTTGTATTCCAAGTGAATATCGGATGTCGCCAAGACCACATGAATGCGCGGGCGGGCGGCGTACTTCAAAGCTTCCCAGGCCCGTTCAATATCGGGACGGCAGGCACGGGCGAGACCCGCAATGACGGGACGGCGGATGACGGACGCGATCGCCTTGACCGATTCGAAGTCGCCCTCTGACGCGATGGGAAAGCCGGCCTCGATCACGTCGACGCCGAGGCGGTCGAGTTGATGAGCCAGGCGCAGCTTTTCCTGTTGGTTCATGCTGCAACCGGGCGACTGCTCTCCGTCGCGAAGTGTGGTATCGAAAACCGTGATGCGAGCGCGCTCAACCGTCATGGAACTCCCTCAGAACAATGATGATCTTCTATGATACGGTCCCGGCGGTTAGAAGCAAAACTTATAATTCTTCAGTAATCATAAGTTTTTGACGTATAATAAGTATTACTTATAGATGTCAGCTGATTGATTAAAGGAGGAACAGCCCGTGGAGCTCTCTCAACTTGAGGTGTTTCTGGCGGTAGCCCGCGAGCACCGTTTTTCACGGGCCGCCGAAAAGCTTTACCGGACCCAGTCGGCCGTGAGCCAGACCATCCGAAAGCTCGAGGACGAACTGGGTGAGGCGCTGTTTGACCGCTCGTCGCGCGAGGGCGTGCTGACGGATGCCGGGAAGGTGCTGTTCGAGTACGCCGAAAAATTGATCAATCTGCGCAGTGAAGCGGCGGAGTCCCTGACCGAGCTGCGGGAGCTGCAAAAAGGCAAGCTGGTGATTGCGGCCAACGAATTTACGGTTTTGTACCTGCTGCCTTTGCTGGCCGAGTTCCGCCGGCTTCATCCCATGATCAAGATTACGGTGGAACGCGCCCTGGGAAGCCACATTCCGGATGACGTTCTGCGCTACAACGCTGAATTCGGCGTGCTGTCGTATGAGCCGCAGGAGGCGAGCCTGTATTCGGTGGTGGTTTATCTGGATGAGCTGGTATTTGTGGTGCCGCCGAAACATCCGCTGGCGTCGGCGCGGCAGGTCAGTATACGACAACTGGGAGCGGAGTCGTTTGTGGCGCACATTGTGTCGTCGCCCTACCGCGAGAAGGTACTCCAGCTATTCAAGACGCACAAGACACCGCTGCACATGGATCTTGAACTGCCCACGCTGCAAGCGATTAAACAGTTCGTAGCCATGGGGCTGGGAGTGGCGTTGGTACCGGAGATTAGTGTCGAGACCGAACTGGCGCGAGGAGAGCTGGTAGCAATTTCAGTGCGCGAATTGCAGTTGAAAAGGAAGCTGCGGCTGATTTACCGGAAGGATGCGAATCTGTCGCATGCGGCGCGGGCATTTTTGAAAGTGGCCGAGGCGGTGGCCTTGGAGCGGAAGGGGCGGTATCGATTTCAGCGGGAGAATTAGGGTTCTGGGTGCAGGTTGGAAGAAGTTGGAAGAAGGAAGATAAGTCAAAAGCAGGACGGACGAAGGCGTCCGTCCCTACACGAGCCCTACTTTTCAGCCGGCGCAGACCTGATCTTCCTGGAAGGATACCAGCGCGGAGTCGACAGAGGGATGAATCTGCAACACTGAAGCGAGATTCGTCATTTCCAGCAATGTGCGGACCAGGGAATTCGGGCCGGCACATTTCAAGGTTATGGACCTGCTCTGTGCCCAGCTCTGCAGGAAGGCGAGCTCACCGATACCGGCGCTGTCCATGGAAGTTACTCCACTGAGATCGAGCACCACCTTGCGCGCCTCTTGCAGGACCTCGCCGACAACGCGCGCCAGCGCTGCCGCTTCATCGCGATAAACGATGCGTCCGTGGCAGTGCACGACGATGACGTCGCCGAGATTGCGTGTTTCCAGACTGAGTTTCAACTTCAACTCCTTTTGTGGTGTAAAGGCAGCTAAGACTGCGGGCTGCTCGGATATTTGCCAATTCATGTGTAATGGTTGCATGCTAGTAGATAGACGCAGGTGCTTTGGTTTTGGCACCATGAAAATCTGATAAATTTTTGCTCTCCCTCGGGCCGTGAGCCCGGTTGGAAGAAGCTTTTATCTCAGGTGCAGTTTGGGTCCGGCGTTGTCAGAACTGCAGCGGTAGCTATTTTTGTAAACCGGGACATCTTGGGCATCCAGTACACTGCATCTAACGGATTTCGTTAATCATAATGGACTTTTTGCCGGCGTAAGCGCCGGGGAGGAATGATTCGTGTCAAAGTCTGCCGCCGTGGTGCTGGCATTTGTGGGTTGCATGTTGTTCTCGATTCCGATGTCGGCACAATTCAACGGACTCCTTCCCAACGGAAACGTCTACGCCGGAGTGTCCTATGCGCAACTCACGGATGTGATCAACAAACAGAGTTACCGGGGATGGAACGGCTCGTTTGAGGCGCTTCCCTTCACTCGCTTTCCGCGCATCGGGCTGGTGATAGATGGAAGCGGCTTCTATCGTACGGGCGTGAAGCAATACAACATCTTTGGTGGTCCGCGCATTTCGGCGAATGTAGGCAGATGGCGTCCGTTTATTCACGGCATGGCGGGCGTCCGGCACTTGAATTCGAACGGTACGATTTACACACCTCTCACGATTGATATTGGCGGCGGAGCCGATTACAAATTACCGATCAAAAACTTCTCCTGGCGACTGCAGGGCGATTACATGCACTCTCACTATTCCAGCGCCAACCAGAACGATTACCGAGCTTCCACGGGCATTGTCTGGCGATTCTAGCCGCGGCAACATCATTTCCAACCAATTGACGGATATTCGAATCTCTTCTGCACGCCCACAACTTAATTGTTTGATGTGGGTTTCAGGGATGCCAGGAAGGGAGATCGTCATCATGCTCAGAGCCGCGTGCGTTTGTGTGGTTTTGTTTTTCTTCGCAGGATTGGCCAACGCACAAGTACCGTCAGGAAACATTTTCTTCGGATATTCCTTCGAGAGGACGAACTGGTCCGGCCTCGATTCAGGCTTGGGAAGGCCTAACCTGCATGGCTGGGAAGCTTCAGTAGAAGGAAAGCTGCTGCCGTGGGTGGGAATTGTGGGCGATGTGAGCGGCCATTATGGGTCGCAGAGCTTTCTCGAGCCTACGCCACAGGGCCCGACTGAGATTAACGTTACCGGACACGAGCAGGAGTACCTGATAGGTCCACGGGTTTCCGTGCCAGTGGGCAAGTTCACTCCCTTTGCAGAGGGCATGATCGGGATTGCGCATATTCACACCGGAGGGACGTTGCCGGGGCCGACCAACACGTCGTTTGCGGGTGCGCTTGGCGGAGGCATTGACTACCGCATCTTTAAGCCGCTCGCCGCGCGGCTGCAGGGCGATTACCTTCACACATCATTCTTCAGTTCCACGCAGCACAATCTGCGCTTGTCGATCGGGCTCGTTCTCCGCTTCTAGTGGTAAGTTCGGGATTGATGCAAGAACAGGATTCAGCTGGTTGGCTGAATCCTGTTTTTTGTGGCTGCGATAAGAAGCGGCCAAAACTTAGGCGCGGGGCACGCTATCGGGCTCGGTCGCCCAATATTTGTGATCGCGCAGGAAGTATTTCTCGTTCCAATAATTCATGGCGGTCCATAGGAAAAGCCAGCCCACGCGGAGATGTCCCATTTTTTTGAACCGGCGGTTGGTGGTGTAGACGCCGCCGCGCACGATGGCAAAACGCTTGCGCTCGACTTGCTGGCTCAAACGATAGTCTTCGGCGAACAGAATCTGCTCGTGAAATCCGCCCAGCTCCCAGAATTTCTTGCGATCGAAGAACATAAACATTCCGGTGGCAAACGGACGGTGCAGGTAGGAGAGATACTGGAAGAAATCGTTGCCGGCATAGAATGTCTTGTCGAGCCAACTGCCTTCACGGCAGACGATGTTTGTGGTTATGCAGTGTAGTTGCTTGCTCTGCGCCCGCTCCACGCAGCGGCGGACGAGGGAGCGGTCGGCGAGTTCGATATCGGCATCGAGAAATAGAAGGAAGCGGCTGTCGGCCTGCGCGGCTCCCTGATTGCGGCCGACGGAAGGCATGCCGCCGCGAATCACGCTCACATTGAGACGATCGCGGAAGCTCATCACAATCTCGGGAGTTCCGTCAGTCGAGTTTGCGTCAGCGACCAGCACTCTGGTACTCGACATCTTCAAGTAGTCCTGATTCGTCAGCGAAGTCAGCAAGCGCGGAATCAGTTTCGCCTCGTTCTTGGCTGGAATCACGATCGTCAATTCGTTCGCGGTATTCATGCTGGTTGAACTCATGGATTTCTACCCCCTGTTCATCGATGGTCAGATAAGTAAGCCGTGAATCGACCCATCCGCCCGAGTTGTAATAATCAATCTCGTTCTGCTGGAGATGATGAGCTTCGTGAGTGTGGCCGCAGAAAATGCGATCTGCGCCGTGCTGGCGCGCGTAGTGCAAGGCTCCCGAGGCCACTTTGGCCGACATGCGCAGCCAGCGCGTGTTTACGCGATCGATCAGCCGGGCAATGGGATTGCCTCGCAAGTCGAGCTTCTGCAATTGCAAATAGAGCGACGTGCCCCAGCGGCTGAGCCTTACGCGGTTCACTTGAAATCCGTCGAACTGGTGCCCGTGGATGGCGATGTGACGCCGCCCGCGGTATTCCCAGGCGTAGTCCTGGTAAACTCGCACCCCAACCAAATGCGACATGATGTTGGTGAGTCCGTGATCGTGATTGCCTTCGACCCAGACGATTTCAATGTTGCGCTTGGGATTGGAAAGCTTTCGGATATATCCC
>QIAK01000070.1:5405-7240 GCA_003225515.1 Acidobacteriota bacterium
CAGAATCAGGCGTTGGAAGCGATTCTCCTTGAGCACCCGCGTGGCTTCGCGGGCATGACTCGTCTCTGCACCCAGGTGCAGGTCGGAGAGGATCAACGTGTTGTACACGTGCAGATCCATAGGGACAGTCTGGCAGGGGATTGTTACGGGGTGATTAACATTGCATCAAACTTGGTGCGGTGGTAACCGCACAAGTAACCCAAGAAAAAAGTCTCTTCGAGTTTCCAAGCCACATGAGATGGCGGAGTATCGTTAGGTCCCAGTCACCAAGGCATAGCAAAACTACTATATTGTCAAATCTATTCGAATGAACAGGGCATCGATTCGGGCGCTCCGCCCTTACTCAGGGGTGAAGTAGTCCACGGTCACTGGATTCTCGAAGAGCGAATAGTCGCGGGTGACTACGGTGATGCCGCTTTCGGTGACGAAGTAGCGCTGGCGGTCGGCTTCGGCGTCGTAACCGATGGTGGTGCCTTCGGGAATGTGCACGTCGCGATCCAGGATGGCCTTGCGGATGCGGCAGCGGCGGCCGACGCTGACGTGAGAAAAGAGAATGCAGTCGTCCAATTCGGAGTAGGAGTTGACGCGCACGTCGGGCGAAAGAATTGAATTCTTGACGATGCCGCCGGAGACGATGCAGCCGTTGGAAACGATGGAATCGAGGGCGGTGCCGGTGCGTCCGGATTCGGCGAAAACAAATTTTGCGGGCGGATACTGGCGCTGGTGGGTACGGATCGGCCATTCTTCGTCGTACAGGTTGAAGATGGGCGAAACCGAGACGATGTCCATATTGGCTTCGTAGTAGGCCTCAAGCGTGCCCACGTCGCGCCAGTAAAGCGCTTCTTTTTTATTTTCGTCGACGAAGTCATAGGCGAAGACGCGATAGTCGTCGACCATCTTGGGAAGAATGTCTTTGCCGAAATCGTGGCTGGACTGTGGATTCTCGGCATCCTTCAGCAGCACGGGAATGAGCACGTCGGCATTGAATAGATAGATACCCATCGATCCCGCAACTTTCTCGGGATTCAGGGGAGAGCGCAGCGCGGTGGTTTTCGGCTTCTCCTCGAAGCCGTTAATGCGGCCGTCTTTGTCGACGTCGACAACTCCGAAGCGGTAGGTTTCTTCGAGATCGATCTGGATGGTGGCGAGCGTAATGTCCGCAGCCGAATCCAGATGCTGCCTCATCATCTTGCCGTAATCCATCTTGTAGATGTGGTCGCCGGAAAGAATCAGGACGTGCTTGGGCTGCTCGGAGCCGATGGAGTAAATGTTCTGGTAGACGGCGTCCGCGGTGCCTTGGTACCACTGGTCGCTGACGCGCTTCATCGGGGGCAGCACTTCGACAAACTCACCGACCTCGCGGCCCAGGATGTTCCAGCCTTCGCGGACATGACGATTGAGCGAGAGGGCCTTGTATTGGGTAAGAATGTAGACGCGGCGCAGGTCAGAGTTGAGGCAATTGGAAAGAGTGATATCGATGATGCGGTAGATGCCGCCGAAGGTGACTGCGGGCTTGGCCCGGTCGCGAGTTAGAGGATAGAGCCGTTCACCGGCGCCGCCTGCCAGGAGAACCCCGAGAGTATCTTTCATTCCGGCCCTCAGATTGCGTTCCGGCTGCTCACGTACCGGAATCTCGCTTTCCGCACGGCAGATGCGAACAGAAAACAGTAGATGTTAGCACAGGTGCGGCAGTTGCCAGGCGTCCGTTAATTGACGTTTATAATTCTGCACGATCCTGCAACTGGAGTGAAGAAAAACTTGCCAAAGAAACCGGCTGTGGACGCTACTGAGTCTTGCTCTAGCGAGGACCGCGAGAATTCCCGGGCAGACAAAGC
>QIAK01000071.1 GCA_003225515.1 Acidobacteriota bacterium
AATCGCCACCACCATGTGCATTGCCGGACTCGGTCTCAGAATCGGCAAGTGGATCAACAACATCGGTGCGGCAGTTTTCCTCATAACCATTGCGGCGCTCATCGCCATGCCATTTCTGAATCGGTCGCGTGGCACTCTTGCGGAATATCATCCCCTTCGCCTGATCACGCCGCCACTCACGCTGTTCAGTCTCAGTGTCTTCAGCAAGATGACCTTCGGCGCGCTCACCGGATTCGAGTACATTGCCGTCTTCGCCGGCGAATGCCGCGATCCGCGCCGCCACCTGCCGCGTTCGGTTCTGCTCACCGGCCCCATCATTGCGCTGATCTACATTCTCGCGACCAGCGCAATTCTGGCTTTCGTTCCCCCTTCAGCGGAAGACGTCGTCGCCCCGGTCGCCCAGGCACTCAGCCGTGGAGCGCAGGCCTTCGGAGTCGCCGGCTTCGTTGTCCCTCCAGCGGTATTGTTTCTTTTCATCTACTATCTTTCCACCTTCTGCGTATTTTTCTCCGTAAGCACTCGCCTTCCCATGGTCGCGGGATGGGATCACCTTCTGCCCGAATGGTTTTCCCGCCTGCACCCTCGATATAAAACGCCGATCAATTCGGTGCTGTTTCTGGGAGCCGCCACCCTGTTCGTTGCGTTGGTGGCGTTGATCGGCGTCGGTCCGCAGGAATCTTATGAACTCCTGCTCACCTGGAGCTTCACTTTTTATGGCATCGCCTACATCGCGCTCTTCGCGATTCCCATCTTCTCGCCTAATTCGCGGGGACTGCGCCCGCGTCTCTGGGTACGCGTGGCGGCTGCTTCAGGTTTGCTGGTCACATTGTTGTTCGTCGCACTGTCGATCTTTCCCATCATCGACGTCGACAGTTCCTGGCGCTATTCGTTGAAGATCGCTGGAGTCGTGCTGGGGGCGAATGTTCTTGGGTGGATCATTTACCGCACCGGCCAACGAAAGAGTGCGGATCAAATCCTCTTGCCGTAGCTCACCGCAGAAACACCCGCCCCGCATCTTCCACCCGCACACTCAACTTCCGCCGCGCGCCCGTCCCCACGTTGTAAACCATCAGCAGATGATCTTCCACCAGCGTGGCATGCGGCAGAAATGCAATTCGACGCGGAGCATCCTCGACGCTTTTCACCTCCACCGCCGGCAAATCCGGCAACGCCTTCCGAATTCTTTGCGATTCTTCCGGATTCGCCTGCCCCTCGTCCGCCAATTGAATCGGCTTGTTGACCTCTGCGGTAGAAACGATGGTCATCGCCACCGATCCCAGGTCCGGCGACAACTTCGCATTGGAGGTATAGAAACTCACGTCATAATCGGGATTCTTATACGTCGCACGCTCATCAAAAAGCGTGCGCTTCTTGCCATCACTGAGCACCAGTGTCTGATCGTTGCTCTCATTCACCCATCCGCAGCACCCGCTATCAGGAATGGCTTCGACAATGACGCTCCCGTCCGGAGACACGTCCGACACGCGCTCTAGAGCTTCGCTCAACGGCTGCGCCGTCCATTTCCCGCCCTCTTCCCGGTAGCGTGTACTCGCGCCATAAGTAGGCTCAGTCTGTCCGGCGATAAACTGCATCATCAGGAAAACTCTTTCGACACCGCCTTCCGGCACCCAGACGGTGCCATAGGAGCAAGTCTCCTCACACGTACCCGTCTCGCACCGGCAGTCCGGAAATTTTGATGTGACCAGGTCTTGTCGGCCCGCGCCGGACAAATCTGTCGTCCAAGCCTGCCAGGTCGTGGAGGTCGATAGATCAATACTCTCTCGTTGCAGACGTCGCGCCTGATTGGCGAACCAGAATAGATGCGCGCCATCGGCTGAAAGACGAGCCGTAGGAGCCGTCTCTGTGACTGCCTGATTCGATCCAGTGGCGGTCAGCTCGCGCGTCACACCTTGATCAATCGTCGTCGCACTGTGCCCGTTCCAAATCCACACTTTGTGTGACGCCCCCGCGTCCTCCTCGGAGAGCGGCAGCGATGCGGCGGACGCAAACAGAATCTGCCCCAGCCGATTCACCGACATATTCGCTGGATTCTGCGCCGCCTGAGCCGGAACCTTGACCGTCTGCTTCGCGGCAAATGTCACCGGATCATACTCGACCATCTCTCCCGATGATCGCAGCACCCACAACCGCTTCCCTTGCGCAAGCAAGGGCGCAACCAGCATCAGCACCCCACTCAATACCCGCAACGCCGAACTTCGCATTACCGGTTCTCCACCAGCGGCATCTCAATAAAGCTCGCCTGCTCCGGCGAATGGAATACGCGCTGCACCGCCTTTTTGTAATCCCCAGGTTTGGCCCAGAAAATATTCGGCACAAACGTCTGCGGATTCCGGTCGTACAGCGGGAACCAACTCGACTGTACCTGCACCATGATGCGGTGACCGGGCAGAAACACGTGATTCGCCGTGGGCAAAGTGAAGTGATACAGCAACGGCTTGTCCACTGCGATCGCTTTGGCCGTCTCCAGGCTCTCGCGATAGCGCCCGCGGAAAATATCCGCCGAGACCATCAACTGATATCCACCCATGCCCGGCTGCCCGGCCACTTCATCCGGATACACATCAATCACCTTCACCACCCAGTCGGAGTCGGTCCCGCTCGTTGACGCAATCAGGTTGGCGACCGGCTGTCCGCTGATCTTCACTGGCTCTTTCAACACATCCGACGTGAACGCCACAACATCTGTACGCCCCGAAGCCTCGCGCTGATCGTCGACCAGCCACTCTGGCCAGGTCATGCCGTCGCTGTATCCAACCGGCTGAATCGGCCGCTTGCGGAAGGGCACGGGCTTAGCGGGATCAGAAACGTATTCATCGAATGCCGCGTCCCCGGCCTTCGGAGCATCGAACCCGGCCTTGAGCCCCGCTTCCAGATAAAACTTCGCCGGATGAACCGGGCAGCCGCTGGCGCATCCCGCCGGCCATGACGGCAATCGACGCCATGTATTTGTTCCGGTTTCAAACGCGGTGACTGGCGCCACATCCGCCTTCGGAGCGCCATCTTTCAGATACTGATCCAGAAATGGCCGCAGAATGTTCTCGCGAAAATAAAGCCCGGTGTCGCTATTAAATCTCACCGCCCCCAGCGTGCTGGCATCCCCAATCTCCTGGCCGTGATGCCAGGGCCCCATCACCAGAAAAACCTTATCGTTGTTCGCATCCTTCGGCTTGATGGCCTTATAAACCGCCGGCGCTCCATAAATATCTTCCTGATCCCACAGGCTGTCGACCAGCATCATCGGCACCTTCAAGGGCTGCGCCGCCAGAATCTTGTCCATCGCCTGCTGTTGCCACCACGAATCGTAGCTCGGATGTTCCAGGAGTTTCCGCCAGAATCCCACTTGCTCCAGCCCATGGCTCCGCCCCAGTTCGCCCGCCGATGCCTGCATGTAAACGTCATAGTCATCGAAGTGATCGGTCCACCACTGTGCGCTGTTGTCGCGGGTCGTTTCCTGCTCGTAGATGTAGGGCATATTCTGTTGGCGGAACGCACCATTATGAAACCAATCGTCTCCCATCCAGCCATCGACCATGGGATTCATTGGCACCGACACCTTCAGCGCCGGATGCGGATTCACCAACGCCATCAGCGGCAGAAACCCGTCATACGAAATTCCTATAATCCCCACCTTTCCATTGCTCTCGGGTAAATTCTTCACCAGCCAGTCGATGGTGTCATAAGTGTCAGTCGAATGATCGACCGCGGTCGGATTCAGCGGCCCATGCAGCGGTCGCGTCATCACGTAGTCGCCTTCCGAGCCATACTTCCCGCGCACATCCTGTACCACCCGGATGTACCCGCCTTCCACAATCACTTCGACCGCATTGTCATAGCCGCTCAATATGGGTCCGAGATGCGAGCTCTGTGCGTGACTCACTTGCGCAGTCGCGCTGTATGGCGTCCGCGTCAGCAGAATCGGAGCATTCTTCGCGCCCTTGGGGATCACGACCACTGTATGCAGCTTCACCCCGTCCCGCATGGGAATCATTACATCGCGCTTCACGTAATCGAAGCTGTCCGTCGCGGGGATAACCTTCTCCGGGGTTTCGCTGGGCAATGATGCCGCCTGCCCCGACGCCCCAGGCGTGACCGAGGGACCCGCAAGCAACAAGCCTGTAAGAAACAGCATGAACAGTGAAGTGTGACGAACTTGGACGCGACCACGGCTGATCTTTGCCATTGAAAGGGTTCCTTGAAAGCGGCGAAATAGTAACTTCCCGGTTGATGCCTTGCCAATCCGGTTCGAGCGGAATTTCGATATTCCCATGGGGATATTCTCCAGTCTTTCACGAAATCATTCGCTAAGGACCGGACCCGTTTTCTTTTTTCCGGACAAGCGTCAAATGGATATCCAAATTGGCGCCGGGAATGATAGGCTACGCAATTCTCGCCCTAGGCAGGGGAGTGCTCCAATCGAGGCGAAAGCTGGCTTCACTTATTGCGGGCTTCCCTTATAATGGCCGGGCCCGGGAACATTTTTTCGATCGCATTAGCACAGGGTAATGGACCGATCTTCCGTGAGTTCCGATCAAAACGCGCTCTCCGCATCTATGGCTGTTGAGTCCAAACCTCCCAAACCTGGCGTCATCGCAGCCAGCCTGACCGATGTCGGCCGTCAACGGTCCAATAACGAAGATTCCTACCTTTACTGGGAGCCCGAGTCCCACGATGATTTCCTCCGCAAAGGCCGTCTCGCCGTCATTGCTGACGGCATGGGAGGCTACGAGGGTGGCCAGGAGGCCAGTCGCCTTGCGGTCGAAACCGTGCGTAGTGTCTACGATAATTTCTTCGGCGGCGATCCCCAGGGCGCGCTCCTCGAGGCCTTCGAATCCGCTCACCACAACATTCAGCGTTTCGCCTCGGAGCATTCCCAGTTCTACGGTATGGGAACCACTTGCACCGCTCTCTCCATTGTCAACCGTCAGCTTCATTTCGCCCACATCGGCGACAGCCGCCTCTACCTGATCCGAGCCCGATCAATTTCCCGCCTCACTCGCGATCATTCCTATGTGGGCCGCCTGGTCGAGAGCGGGATCGTCCGTTCCGAGGATGCCGAGTCTCATCCCCAGCGCCACATCCTCACCGCTGCCCTCGGTTCCGGCAGCGGCGTCACACCTCACATTCCCGAGCACCCTTTTCCGCTTGAAGACGGAGACATCCTTCTCCTTTGCACCGACGGCCTTTGGGGGGTGGTCGGTGATACCGACCTTGCCCGAGTCTCCCAGGACAATGCTCCCGCCGAGGCCTGCCAAAAATTAGTGGACTTGGCGCTCGAACGGGGTGGCCCCGATAACATCACCGTGCTGGTCCTCCGCGTTTCCGCCTGATTGCCTGCCTTCAGCCGGCTTCAGTGTGCAGGAACTTGCAATGGTGTAAGATTGCGATTACGGCGACGTCCCCATTTCCTGCCCCCAAACTGCAATTCGTTGCACACGAAATTTTCCACACCCTACAAATCCCGCTAGCCCTTTGATTTCACGAAACTAATTTTCATATCTTTTTGCCTTGGATGGAATTCCGCTTGCATTGACACCTACGTCAATAAAGTCTATTACTTAGATAGAG
>QIAK01000072.1:0-6424 GCA_003225515.1 Acidobacteriota bacterium
CTGCTTCGCATATCCGGCCGGAGCCAGCCAGTTCGCCGCCAGCGACACGCCCACGACGAGCAGCAAAACCGAGCAGGCAACTGTGCGCCAGATATCTGTGTGTCGGAGCTTCATGCCTCCTGGCCTCGAAGCATATGTCCGATTACATCGGCAGCTGAGTTTGCCAGCAAGGTTACGAGCGTCACCAGAATCGTCAGATTCGTCAGCAATGGCAGATCGCGCGCCAGCGCCGCCTGCCACGCCAGTTGTCCGACTCCGGCCAGGCCGCAAAGCGCCTCCACCGGGATCGCCGCTCCCACCGCGATGCTTACCGACACTCCGGCTACGGCCAGCAACTGTGGCCCGGCGACCGGAACAACGTGCCAGAAGAGAATTCGCAACTCGCTCAGGCCCTTCGCGCGCGCCGTAATAATGTGGGGCAGACCGTAGGCCTTAGCCAGCAGATTGCGCGCATAGCGATAGACGCGCGGAAACACGATCAACCCGATCGCCAGCGCGCCCGGCACATTCCACAGCACTGACAACAACGCCAGCACTGCTGCTGGGATACAAAGAAATGTGCCGCTGATCGCAGTCGTCACTGCGTCATAAGCCGAAAGGCGCAGCCGCGCCGCGCTGAGCGCCATCGCCATGGCCAAGGCCCAACTAAAAAGCAAGCCTAGCCCGACAACCCGCAGGGTTAACGGAGCACGCTCTCGCAAGAGCAGGCTCACCGGCTGCCCGAGTGAAATCGAGGTTCCAAGATCGCCGTGGGCGGCACGCTGCAAGGAATGAAAATAGAAACGGAAAATGTTGTGCTGTTCCAGTCGCGTCTGGCGTAATGCCTGAATGCTTTCTGAACTCAGATGCGGATCGAGCTGCGCTTCATCTGCGTCGAACCCGGGTGCGAGGCGCACGAGAACCGTAGAGAGCAGTCCGCCCACCAGCACCGTGGCGGCGATGGCGATTCCATGCCGCGCAATTCTTTGCCCCAGCATCGTCCCAAGTCTCCTATGTTGCCGAAGCTCCGCGAGACTGGTTGTCGCGCTCTACCACGGCTGCATGACGACGTTGTTTCATGGAATACATGCGGCGATCCGCCTCAGCTAGCAGGTGTTCCACATCGAAGCCGTCGTCGGGACAAGTTGCCATGCCGACGCTCAACGTGATCACATCCCGCCCGCATACGTGCCGTCCTGACTCGATGGCCGCCTGATTCAGCCGCTCAGTTTTTTCAGTGGCGGCCTCCGGGGTCAGTCCGGGGGCCGTAATTACAAATTCGTCGCCGCCCATCCTGGCTACATAGTCGTATCCGCGGCAAACATCTTTCAGGCGTGTCGTAAACTCGCGCAGAAGCTTGTCGCCTTCCAAATGCCCGAATGAATCGTTGATTTGCTTGAAGCCGTCGATGTCGCACACCAGCACTGCCAGCGATGTCTTCATGCGGCGGCATCGCGCCACTTCCTGCGCCAAATGGACGAATAAGGATCGTGCATTCGGCAGGCCGGTAAGATAGTCCGTCGTCGCCGAACTCTCGGCCTGCTGATACTTCAACGCATTTTCCACGGATAAGGCGACCTTGGAGGCGACGGCCAGCAAAATTCTCAGATGATCGGGTGTGAAGGCATCCCGGTTTGCGTGATACATGGCCAGCACGCCGACCATTCCATTCAGGCCCTCGAGGGGCACGACCAGCGCCGATTGCAGCGTCGCATGTTTTCCCGGATCGACCACGTACCCCGCTTCCACCTGTGGATTTCCGTTTACGATCGGCTTACAGTTCGCTGCCACCCAGCCGCATAATCCTTCGCCCACCTTCACTTTCAACGAAGAAAGCATGCGGAAATTTTCACCGCTCACCAATTCCGGCAGCAGCCAGCCGTTGCGGTTCACGAATACGGCAATCGAATCATAGGGAATCATTCGCCGGAGCCGCATCGACAAAACGGATAGCGTCTCGCTCAAACTCAGTGAAACGCCAAGATCCTGGCTCAGTTCAAACATCGCCTGCGCCTCTTGCCGTGCCGATGCAATGGATGTCAAAAAGTCCGAGTTATCCTTCGGTCCGTGGGTGGAATCAGTTCGTTCGAATCCTCGCGCCGGCGCGAGTCCGCGTTCCACGCGCACCATCTTCGAGAGTCCATGCGATACCAGCGTCTCCTCCGACATCTGCGCCAGCCGCTCCCACTCGATGTAGCGGATCTCCAGAATCTCGACTACTTTCGGATCAAACCACTCTCCGGATTTTTCTTTGACCTTTGCCATGGCCTTGCCAAGCGGCACTGCAGCCCGGTATTGCCGATGCGAAGCCAGAGCATCCAGACAGTCGACTGCGGCCAGGATTCGTGCGCCGATCGGAATGGCTTCTCCGCTTAAGCCTTCGGGATATCCTGTCCCGTCCCAGCGTTCGTGATGCGATCGGACGATGGGCGCTACAGGATAGGGGAATGCCACGCGCTCGAGAATCTCGGCGCCCACCAGCGGATGCACCTTCATCTTTTCGAATTCTTCCGGCGTCAGCTTTCCCGGCTTGTTGATGATCTGTTCCGGCACCGCCAGCTTTCCGATGTCATGCAGCAACGCCGCCGCCCGCAGCGCCTCGATTTCGTCTTCCGGTAGCTTCAACTCTTTTCCCACGGCTACGGCGTACGTTCGTACCCGCTGCAAGTGCGTGTGCGTAGTGTGGTCCTTGGCTTCAATCGCCAGCGCGAGCGCCTCGATGGTTCGCATGTTCAACGATGCGATTTGTTCTACGTGCCGTTTCTCGACTTCGACGCGTTCCTTCTCAGCTTCCAGACGGCCCAGATACAGCCGGTATGATCGATACAGCCAGTAAATCAGGGGCAGAACCAGCAGCGAAGTTTCCCATCCCTCCGAGCGGTTCACAATTCCCACCAGTCCCACGGCCGCAGCTCCCACGAGGTAATACGGAAACGACCAGAAATAGCATTCCGACCAAACTTTGCGGCTCGTTTTCCCCTCCGTCAGAGCGATCACAATCGAGATCGGCAAGGTATTGGCGAGGAAAAACACGAGCGCGGCGATCATCAACAGAATTGGTTTGTTCGATCCGAATCGTGTAGTCAGCCAGTGATAACTGAAGTAGGTGAGCGCGCTCGCATTGGCCATCATGCCAGCCACGTTAAACAGCACCTTGAAAGGGTCCAGCCGCTTGCGAGCTTGCCAGACACTCTGCACCAGGCTTGCCGTGCAGCCAATCACAAGTGTTTCGGGAAGACTCAGTTCCAGAACGCCAAGCAAGATGAACAGGAAGTTCACCGACATGGTGCCGTCGATCCCGGGCAGTTGTACTTTAAGTCCCGACGCGAGCAGTGCAACCGCAAGGTAGCACGCGAATCGCAACAGGTCCTGGGATTGCCAATGCAGCAAGGCATAGCCGAGCACAACCACGCCTAAAGACGCAGTTATGCCGACGAATGCCTTCGTCTGAATCGAAAGTTCGTCCGTCTCTGCCTTCATTAGACAATCCCGACAACCGCCGTCGGCGGCGGCCTCGACGCGCGTTGATCCGCGCTGATTAGACCTTCTCATCCTCCGGCGAACACACGAAACTCGCTGCGCGGGCTCCTTAGCCCGCGCTCGGCCCTAATGGGAGACATCTCGCCCGGTTCGAGCCTGCCCGCATCGTATTGCAAGGCTTAGGGGTTCTAAACTTACTGAAGTAACGCCCGAAGGTTTCATGCTCGCGAGAGTTACTCCATGAGAAATGCATTACCTTGGTTTCGCTTTGTGCACCGCCCTTCTCCGCGAATCACTCCCCCTGTGTCACCATGACCCAAACGCCCTACTATGCCGACTCCGCATCGCAGCTCGGACCAGCACGAACCCACTACCAGCGCCGCGGCCGCGGTCGTCGACAATACGGCCTCGCCGCAGCCCCAGATGGCAGTATTTTCCGCCGATTTGCAGGGAGAATTCAGCGCCTGCAACGCCGCGTTCATTAAGCTGTTCGGGTATTCGTCTCAGGAACTGCTCGGGCGCGATTTTTCCGCGCTGTTTGCCCAAGTCGATAAGCAGGCGGGCGGTAGTAGCTCAATACTGCGGAAGGAAATTCTTACTGGCACGTCTATGCCCGCGGGCTACTCCTGCCGACTGAACGGTATCCCCAAGAGTGGACCAAGTTTCCCAGTGCAATTCTCGGCCACGATGCTTAGCTCTACTCCAGCGGCTCTGATCGCAGTGGTCATGCCGTTAGCGGATGCGAATGTGACTGCGAATGGCAAAGCTCCAGAAAATTCCATTGTGCCCGGCGTAGTTTCCAGAAAGATAGATGACACGCAATTCATCCTCGCCAGCCCGGTCATGCACAAGTTCATGGAGTTGGTCGATCGCGTGGCAGGTCAGTCTGAAACCGTGCTCATAACGGGGGAGACTGGAACCGGAAAAGACTGGGTGGACATCAATTGCGCCGCGCTTCCCGAAAACCTGGTCGAAAGCGAACTTTTCGGATACGAAAAAGGCGCCTTCAGTGGCGCCGATGCTTCGAAGCCTGGTCTATTCGAACTGGCCGACAAAGGCACGCTATTCCTCGACGAAATTGGCGAACTCCAGCTGCAAACGCAAGTGAAACTGCTGCGTGTGCTGGATGGCCAGCCCTTCTACCGTCTCGGCGGCCACCGCAAAATAAAAGTCGATGTGCGCATTGTGGCCGCTACCAATCAGGATCTCGAGGCCGCGGTTCGCGACGGCCGCTTCCGTCAGGACCTTTTCCATCGTCTCGGCCAGTTTCAGCTTCGCGTTCCTCCATTGCGCGACCGTCCTGAGGATATTGTTGCGCTGGCGGAGCATTTTCTGCGACGGAAGGCGCCAGGCAAGAATTTTTCACCGCAAGCCATTTCAGCGTTGCTCTCGCATGCCTGGCCGGGCAATATCAGGGAATTGCGCAACCTCGTCGCGAAAGTGGCCATGGAGTCTTTCACGCCCGACATCGATTTCTCACGGCTCAGCGCCGCGCTCACCGGAGAGCCCGCGGCGTTCCGCCAAACCGCTTCGATGCCCGTCAGCAACCTCGACAGCATGGAAGAACAAATGATTATCAAAGCTCTGGAGCGCACCGGCGGCCAGCGCACACTTGCAGCCGAGCAACTCGGCATTTCGCGACGCACGCTCAGCCGTAAGTTGAAGGAGTACAACATCAACTTTGCTCCAGGCGAAAGCACCGCCTCGCTGGGCTTCATCAGCAACGAGCAGCAAAAATTCTTCCGCGCTCGAGTTGAGATCCCGGTCACGATCAAGAGCGCTCAAGGCGAAGAGATCCGCGTGAGCGGAGTGAATCTCAGCACCGGAGGCATGGGCTTGGATGGTTTGAAAGAGCCGCTGCGCTTCGCAGGATTGCTCGACGTCAGCTTCGTTCTGCCGGACAGCGAAATCCTGTTCCAGGCCAAAGCCCGCCTCATGTGGGTCGGTGACGAAGGCCGAGTCGGCATTCGCTTTGCCGTAATCGAGCCCGCCCTTTTTGAAGAACTCCAGCACTGGAGCAACCGCAAGATGAAAGAAGAAGGTTGGGACTTCCCCGCCTAGCGGGCGCGAATTCGGCCTACACTGTGGTTTTCCGCAACCTGCCTAGAGACTTTCTTCTCCCAGCCATTGGAGTATGCAAGAACATTCATCCTTGACGGCACATCCCGCCGAATCCAGAATGGTTTCAACTCCCCTACGTCTTTGTGTTTCCTGGGCGGGGCCCATGAACCGCGACAAACGAATCCCAAGCTTCTAGGAAATTGCCGAAAGGCGTGAACAGCGCCATCGGAAGGTTCAACCAGCAGCTCATGATCGGGCCCACCCCCATCGGTGTCTCGATTCGACACCAATTCTTATGTGTTCCATGGACGAGAGGATTATGAAATTTCAGACGCGTGATCTCCTGACTCAAGTTGCCGTTTGCCTTCTGCTCACCGTGTCTGCGACACTGTCGGCGTTCGCGCAAGACGTCTCTTCCTCTCCTACTTCTCTGTCGTATGGAAGCGTCTACATAGGCAAGCCTTCTGGAAACAAAGCTCTTACTATCACCAACCTCACCGGTCACGGCCTCACGATCACCAATGTCGGTTTCGACTGCGCAGCCTTTGAACTCGCCTCAGGCGTAGCCCCTTTCTCTTTCGGAAACACCCAGAACATCACGCACTATTCGATGTTTTTTAATCCGACTGCCGCGCAGACCTACAACTGTAATTTCGTGATCAGCCTCAATGACAGCACGCAGGTGCTGGTGCCGCTTACCGGCACGGGACTGTTGAGCACGGGTAAATCGAGCCTGAATCAGTCAGCTTTCGCCTTTCCAAACCAAAAAGTCGGAAGCACGAGCGCTGGTCAAACGGTCACAATATCCAATACCGGGACCGGGGCGGTGACCTTAACTGGCATCACTTTGTCGCCGCCGAGCTTCACCACGAATCCCATTACGCTTCCCGTTAGCATTCATTCC
>QIAK01000072.1:6469-8783 GCA_003225515.1 Acidobacteriota bacterium
TAACGGACTGACTCTCAATGGGAATGGGATCCCCCCGACTTCGCTGGTAGTTTCGAGTCCGGCTGTTGTACCACAGGCCACACAGAACGCCTTGTATCAAACCACCCTGACCGCCACCGGAGGCACGGGCTCTTATACCTGGGCCTTGGCGAACGGATCGACCTTGCCTTCGGGGTTGACGCTTTCCAGCTCTGGCGTAATCAGCGGTACCGTGTCGTCGCTTGTTGCCACAGGAAATTACACGTTCACCGCGCAGGTGACCGATACGAGCTCGCATGCTACCGCCAGCTTGCTGATGACGATAAGCGTTTATCCGAACCTTGCCGATAACTGTAACGACATTTCCTTCGACGTCCCCAACACCACGACGCCGCTGACCGCGTTGACCGATCTTGGCACCGGAACCTATCAGGGTTCCGAAGGCGGCCTGTATCCCAATGGCAGCAATGTGCGACCGGCCTCTCACGATGCGGACGGCCTGAACTTTGCCAAAGGAATTGTGCCCCTCGATGCCAACGGCAACTACAGCCCCACCGGAAAATACGTTCTGATGGCTGTCGGCGAATCGACGGCGCAGAACGAATTCAATCGTTTCCTGCCGGTTGCTAACGCGGATCCCGCGAAGAATCCTTTCCTGGTGATTGTCAATGGCGCGCAGGGCGGCGCCACTCCCTTCAACTTCACCAGCCCGAGTTCAGTCTACTGGTCAACGGTGCTGAATAATTACCTGCCGCAGAATGGCGTGACCGCAAAGCAGGTTGTCGTCATCTGGATGGAAGACACCGACGGAATCAACTCCGGAACTTTCCCCACCGACATCACTGCCCTTCAAAGTCAGTACGAGACCATGATGCAGACCATGCACACGCTGTTCCCGAATTTGAAGATGGTCTACTTCTCGTCTCGCGTGTACGGCGGATATTCCAATGGTGTCGGCAATCCTGATAATCCCGAGCCCTACGCCTATGAAGTTGGCTACGCCGTGAAGTGGGCGATCCAGGATCAAATTAATGGCAACGCCAATTTGAACTACAACCCAGCCCTCGGTGCAGTGGTGGCGCCGTGGATGTCGTGGGGTCCGTACTACTGGTCCAATGGCATGCTCGGCCGCAACGATGGCCTGGTCTGGACTTGCGCGGATTTCTCCGCCGATGGAACGCATCCTTCCACGCAGTATGGCCAATTGAAGGTAGCGACTGCGCTACTCGATTTTCTGAAGACAGATGACACCACCACTCCGTGGTATCTGGTGCAGGGCACCGTGCTCACCCCGACTGCGGGCAATAATCAGACCGGCACGGTGGGCACCGTTCTGCCTACTGCCCTGACCGCATTGGCCACGAATGACGGTACCGCTGTTTCCGGCTTGAGCGTGAAGTTTGACGATGGTGGCGCGGGCGGCAGCTTCAGCCCGACGACAGCGATCACAAATAGCAGTGGTCTGGCATCCTCCAGCTACACTCTGCCGAGCACCGCAAAAACGATAACCGTCACCGCCAGCAGTTCTGGATATTCATCCGCAACGTTTACAGAAACATCCACGGCGGCAGCTAAGGCGCTGACTGCGACGGCTGGAAACAATCAGATCGGCAACGTAGGCACAACCTTGCCGGCGGCACTGACCGTGGAAGCCACCAATAACGGAAATCCGGTTTCAGGCGTGACTGTGAATTTTGCCGATGGTGGTGCTGGCGGAGTCTTCAATCCAACCAGTGCGGTTACGAATAGCAGTGGATTGGCCTCGAGCAGCTACACTCTGCCCTCGACCGCAAAGACGATAACCGCTACCGCGACGGCGACAGGTTACAGCTCGGCAACTTTCACCGAGACCTCCACCTCGAACGGGGTGACTGTTCTCGGACTAATTTCGGGCGGAAAACAGACTGGAACCGTGGGGACCGCGTTGCCCCTGCCTCTCGTCTTCAAAGCCAAAAATTCATTTGGCCAGATCGTAGTGGGCGCCTCCGTCAGCTTCAGCGACGGCGTAGGCGGTACCTTCTCGCCGAATCCGGCAGTCACTGACTCGAGCGGGGAAGCTACTACCACATACACGCTTCCCACGGTAGCGAAATCACTTACCGCTACGGCGTCCGTTGGATCCGTGAAAGCCACAGCTAGTGAGAAATCAGTCGCAGCTGCCGCCGCGAAGATTTCCATTGTCTCCGGCAACAACCAGTCGGCAAATCCGAACACGCTGCTGCCCAACATGCTCGTCGTGCTGGTCACTGATCAATACAACAATCCGGTTTCAGGCTTCACGGTCAGCTTCGCCGACAACAAGGCCGGCGGGAAATTTTCCACCAATGCCCCTGTC
>QIAK01000080.1:0-282 GCA_003225515.1 Acidobacteriota bacterium
CTCCCATGACTTTCAGAAATCCGCGGCGCGAAACCGAATCGACCCACTCCGACGCACCCTTGGGAAATTCACGGTGCAGCGCCTCTTTGAATGCTTCACTGCCCGCGAGTTCTTCCAGGCTGCGCCAGTATTGCGGACCCGTTTTTTCGGCAGCATCGTGCGCCGTCGCGGCGTCAATGCGCTCGCGAACGGACGCCAGATCCAGCCTGCCCTTCTCGCTCGGGCAAACCTCCTCGCGCTTGGAGCCTTGTTTTTCTTTTTCCGTCTTCATCTTTATCTCTA
>QIAK01000080.1:349-13223 GCA_003225515.1 Acidobacteriota bacterium
CCTGAGCGAACTCTCGCCCAGTCGAAGGACCCGTGACTCCCCGAACCCACGCAAAACTAATCAAGGTGTTCTCCCCGCCCCCTCGAAAGCATCTTAAGAACTCGCTGCGTCACCAGTAGAGCAAGCGACCCACTCGGGGTCCTTCGACTCCGCAGTTGCTTCGCATTCGCGAAACAACTGCAGCGCTCAGGATGACAAATCTTTCAGCGCCGCTCCGTCTTATACAATGACAAATCTCCCACGCCTACCTGTGACAAGTTGTGCAATTGGTAATTTCATATGGCGTGCGAACCTTATATTTCTTTACCAGCGCCGCCCCAAGCTCGGCCTGCTCGGTATAGCTTTTCCCATCGACCATCACCGGGCTGGCTCCGCTTGGTTGACGGTAGCGCATGTTGAAAACCTGATCCCGCGGCCGCAGATTGCCCTCAGGCGCGCGATGGCAACTAATGCACCACTCCATCTGCAACGATTCCTGCTGGTACATGAAGGGCATCAGGTCCACCGGACCGTGGCAGGTGTTGCAGCCGACCCCTTTATTCAAATGAATGCTGTGATTGAAATACACGAAATCAGGAAGCTGGTTTACGCGCGTCCATTGTAGCGACTCGCCCGACTTGTAGCTGGCGCGCACCGGTTCGAGCAGCTTGGCATTCGTCCAGATCTGCGAATGGCAGTTCATGCACGTCTTGGTCGGAGGGATGCCCGCGAAGCTCGAGGTTTCGACCGAAGTATGGCAGTAGCGGCAGTCGATGCCCAGCCCGGTAACGTGGTGCTGATGGCTGAAGGGCACCGGTTGCGGCTTGCGCACTCCGGCGTAGGTAACGTAAGGCGAGCGCTGGACTTCCATGGCCATCCATCCCAGGGCGGCAATCACAAACACCGCGCCAAAAATCGTGGCACGGGACAGGGTATTGGTACTGCGATGGAAAATCTGCGACATCGTTATGAGATCTGACTTACGAGACCCGGCCGATCGCCTGTTCTACGATCGTCCGCAATGATGTTCAGCACTGAGTTAGACAGCGAAAGTGAAAACCACCCACTGGTTCTCTGAATGGTTGGCGAAACTGGAAATTATAAATACTCCGCCCGACTTTGTCGCGGTTTTTGGAATTTCGCAGCAGAAAAACATTTTGATCCGTGCGGTACGCGCAAAACTGTTGAATTTTTCCCGCAAGGTTACGAGCGCAGCATTCCCGCATAGCGCTCAACGCAAGTTCATCACCATGAGTTTGGGTTCGGTCATTTCTTCAATGGCATAACGCAAACCTTCGCGGCCAAAGCCGGAATCTTTCACTCCGCCATACGGCATTTGATCGATGCGGAACGATGGCACGTCTCCGGCAATCACGCCGCCAACCTCCAGTTCTTCGTAGGCCTGGAAGAGTAGCTTGGCATCACGAGTAAACACGCCGGCCTGCATGCCATAGGCGGAGTTGTTCACCTGGCGCAGCGCGTGATCGAAATCTCTGTAGGGTTCCACCGTAACGATGGGACCGAAAACTTCCTGGCAGTTCACTTTCATCTCCGGTTTGGTGCCCGTAAGCACGGCCGGTTCTACCACCAGACCCTTTCGCGTGCCGCCACAGAGCAAGCGCGCGCCGGCGCGGACGGCTTCATCGATCCAAGCGATCGTGCGGGTCGCGTCACTCTCGCGGATCATCGGGCCGACGTCGGTCGCGTGGTCGAGAGGATCGCCTGTCCTCAGATTCTTTACGCCGGCTACAAAAAGGTCGGTGAACTTTCCGTAGACCGAATGTTCCACCAGAATGCGTTGTACCGAAATGCAAGTCTGGCCGGCATAGCCGAATCCTCCAGTGACGCAGCGCTCGGCGGCGTAACCCAGGTCGGCGTCGCTATGCACGATGACCGCCGAGTTGCCGCCTAGTTCGAGAACGACTTTCTTCTTTCCTGCGCGCCGCTTGATGTCCCACCCAACCGGCACGCTGCCGGTGAAAGTGATGAGCTTGATACGCTCGTCGGTCACCAGCAGGCCGGCATCTTCATTGGAGAGCGGAACCACATTGAGTCCGCCATCCGGCCATCCCGCCTGCTGCGCGCATTCCGCCAGAAGCAGCGAGCAGAGCGGGGTCTGCGGAGCCGGCTTCAACACCATGGAGCATCCGGCGGCGATCGCCGGAGCAACTTTGTGGGCGACGAGGTTGATAGGAAAATTGAACGGCGTGATGCCGGCAATAGGGCCGAGCGGGAACCGTCGCACGATCCCCCACCGGCCGGCAGTAGATTCCTGCCAGTCGAGAGGGAGATATTCTCCGTAAATGCGGGTGCTCTCTTCGGCTGCGATATTGAAAGTGAAAATGGCGCGCTCGACCTCGATGCGCGCGGCCTTGATCGGCTTGCCCGCTTCCTGAGCGAGAGTCCGGGTGAACTCTTCCTTGCGCTCGGTCATGAAGGCGGAAATCTGACGGAGAACGCGCTGCCGCTCAAACGCTGGCAGGCGGCGTGTGGTGCCGAAAGCCTTAACCGCCGCGGCAATCGCGGCATGCGCATGCTCCGCGCGGCCCTGCACCACGCGGGCAATCACGCTGCCGTCATAAGGGGCGCGGATCTCGACGACATCGCCGTCGTCCCGCCACCGGCCATCCACAAAAAAACCGTGCGTCGCAACGGGCGCGATCGTCATCTCGGACATGATTTTTTCTTGCCCCCCACCAAAACCGGCTCGGCCTAATTATAGGACTTTTGGATGATGACCATGCACCGAGGGTTTACCTTCTCAAGCACCAAAACTGAAATCCGCTCTGCCTTACAATCAACTCGGCCTTCTTCGGTCATCTCCATGACAGATTTCTCGACCATTTCTGAACTCTCAGTACGGCTGCGCCGCAGAGAAGTCTCTCCCGTTGAAATTACGCGTGATTGCCTGGCGCGCATCGAGAAGTCGAACCCCGCGCTGAATGCGTTCATCACGGTGATGACCGAGTCCGCGCTGGCGGACGCTCGCCAGGCTGAAGCCGAAATTTTACGCGGGAATTGGCGTGGACCTGTGCACGGAGTCCCCGTAGCGCTTAAGGATCTGATCGACACGGCTGGGGTTCGCACGACTGCGGCCAGCGCTTTGTACAAGGATCGAATTCCCGAGCAGGATGCGGAAGTGGTTCGGCGATTGCGCCAGGCTGGCGCCGTGATCCTCGGGAAGAACAATCTGCATGAGTTCGCCTATGGCGGAAGTTCGCTGGTCAGTTATTTTGGCGATGTTCACAATCCGTGGGATGTCGCGCGGATTGCCGGGGGATCGTCGGGGGGCTCAGCGGCCGCCGTGGTCGCGTGGCTGGCTTATGCCGCGATTGGAACCGATACCGCCGGCTCGATTCGAGAACCAGCCGCGCTCTGCGGCTGCGTTGGACTCAAGCCGACGTACGGGCGAGTATCGAGCCGCGGAGTGATTCCGCTGTCGGCGTCGCTGGATCATGTTGGGCCGCTGGCCGCGAGCGTCGAGGATGCTGCCATCACGCTCCAGGCGATCGCGGGATACGACGCCGGTGACATCACTTCCGCGGATATTCCCGTGGCGGACTACGCGTCGGCGATGCGTGAAGGCGTGAAAGGCTTGCGGGTCGGCGTTGCGCGCGAATATTTCTTTGACGATCTCGATGCGGAAGTGTCTTCGGCCGTGGAGCATGCGCTGCGCGGATTGCAATCCCTGGGTGCAGAGGTGCGCGAGATAAAGCTTGGATTAAATTCTGGGGTGAACCTTAACATCCCGACCGACCGCACTGTGCAAGCGGCCGAGTCCTACGCCTATCACGCGGAGCATGCCACTCGCAGCCCAGAGTTATATCAGCCCGAAACCCTGCGCCGCATTCGATCGGGAGAGAAGGTTACAGCGGCGGAGTACATTCAGCGGCGCCGCGAGTTGAATGAGGCTCGCCGCAGCATTCGCGCGATCTTCGCCGACGTGGACGTGCTGGTGACGCCGACCATGCCGATGCCGGCGCCCTCGATTGCCGATCTGAAGGCGAATCCGGACGCGCTGCGCCCGGCAGAGTTGAAGTTGCTGCGCAACACGCGGCCCTTCAACGTCTGGGGACTACCGGCAATCTCCGTTCCTTGCGGATTTACGCAGAGCGGGCTGCCCATCGGGCTACAGATCGCGGGATCGCACTGGCGCGAAGACCTGGTGTTACGCGTCGCTCACGCTTACGAACAAGCGACGGCTTGGCACAAGCGGCGTTGCGGCATGAGGGCGCGGGTGTAAACGGAGGACACCGTACGTGATCGTGCCTTTCGCTCTCTCTCTATGACGTAGCCTCCGCCACCCAGCCCACCCGCAGAAGATTTAAAGCGCCAAGGCGCTGGGGAAGCGCGTCTGAAAATCCAGAAGCCCAACCCATTCCGGTGTGATCGTGATGCGCACCATACCCTGCTTCATGGAAGCCAGTTGAGTCACCCACTGTTTTCCTTGCTCGCTTCCAAAATAGCGCTCCGCCGCCAGCGCGTATTCCGGAACCACCCCATTGACCGGTTGCAGTTGCGCATCGCCCCGCACCAGCAGCACCTTATGCGGAAAGCTGTTGTCATCAATCGTGAGCGCCACCTTCGGATTCTTGGCCAATGCCTTAAGCTTTGGCGCTTTCGACGGTGTTCCCAGCACCAACTCACGCCCATTCCAGTGAAACCAGATGGGGATAACTCTCGGAGTACCATCGGTCCAGATATAGGCCAGGCGGGCGGGAATTGTCGACTGTAAAAGCTGTTTGGATGCGGGATGCTGTAACAGTTCAAGGCTTCCCTGCTTGACAGGCATGGATTCCTCCTGCGGACGGCGCGACGTGTGAGGAGACGCGCGCAATTATAGTCCCGGAATTCGCGGTCCGGTAGCAGGCTGCGGAAAAATTTGGCCGCACAATCAGGGCAGCACTAAGCGGCTGAAGCCGCGCTCGTTCTAAACAACTTTCAAAACTGGAATGGCGAGCCGAACCTCGGCTAATGCGTTTAGTCGACCGTCCTCACATCATCCGGCAAGGTCAACGCGAACTCGCATTTGCCAGTCGCGATCGCGCACGACAGCGTTCCGCGACGGAACACCTTCACAGGAGTATCGTCGGGGAACGCGAGATGGTAGTCGGCGGTACGAAGAGCTTCGGTGTACGACTTCAGCTTTTCGTCTCCGCTGACAAACTTTACGGCGTCAACTTTCGCTGCTGAACCGGCGCCACCACTTAAAAGAATGAAGAAATCCGCATTGCCGGTTTGCGTGGCCTTGCCCAGATCGATGGTGCTCTGGTGCTGGAGTTCGTCCTTGCAGCGCGCCACAGCCGCATCGGCCTTGGCATCTCCACCGGCCAGCGACGCCAGCCGGCTACGCGTCTCTGGAGTGGGACGCAATCCATTCATTGACAGCGCGTAGGTGCGCAGCGCCCGGTCTTTATCGCCGCGCTTCTGGTAAATCTGCCCCAGATGGTCGCCGACTTCGCCGTGATGGCCAAGCTCCCAGGCCGCGGCGACATATTTTTCGGCCTTACTGAGATCGCCTTCGCCGAAGTGCACCCAGCCCAGAGTGTCCCAGTATGCGATCAGAGATGAAACCAGCGGCAGTTCTTTATTCGAGAGGCGGTCGAGAGAAACATTGCGCAGCGCGGCGGCAGTAGCCGACACCGCAGACTCGGCGTACTGCTGAGCCCGGTCCAGATGAGAATCTTTCAGCGATAACTGATACGCAATGTTGTTCCAAACCAGTGGCGTGGCCGAGAGTTCGACCGCATGATCGAACGCCGCCAGCGCCTTGTCGTCCTGACCAAGATTCAGATAAGCATCCCCCAGGCTGACCTGCAACTCGCCGCTCTCCGGACTGAGCGATGCCGCCTTCTCCAATTCAGCAGCCGCCAAATCGTACTTGTGCCACTCGGCATACATCACTCCGAGATTGGCGTGGGCGAATTTGTCCAGAGGATTATTCTCCAACTGTTTATTGAAGGCCTTCACCGCCTCGTCATACTTGCGGTCGTTCCAGTAAACCCGGCCCAGATTGTTGTAGGCGAATTCGTCGTAGGGATTGACTTCAATCTGCTTCTGGAAAGCGGCGATTGCCTGATCATTCTGCCGCTGCGCCAGATAGACGAGTCCCAGATTGTTCCACGCGACTTTATTCTTTGGATCGATTTCCGTGGCGCGCTTCAGCAATACCAGCGCAACCGGAAGATTGCCATTGTCGGCGGCAGCCCGAGCGCTGTCGACCAGGTCATCAGCCTTCATATCCCCCGGCGGAACCAGAGATCCGGCTACCGCGCTTTCCACCGAAAGATGCTGCCCCAGGTCGGCGCCCACAGCGCGGCGGAACGATTCATAGTCCGAGGCGCGGGCAACCGGCAGTTCATCCTGATGCAGGATCAGCTTGCGTCCCGCAGTGAACGTGCCGCCTTCAATTTTGTAACTGGCCTGGTATTCGGCGTAGTCGCGTTTCAGCGAGAACGCCAAAGGCGCATGCGCCGTGTACTTGCCGGGCAACTCGAGTTTGATCTGATAGGAATATTCCGCCTTCGGCCCAAGCTTAAGAGGTTCGGCGTCAGCGTCGTCAGCATCATCGTTAACGTCGGGCAAATTAAACTGCATCAGGGGCAAAACAATGTCCGTCTTTTTCTTCGACCAATCCAGGAAGTTCACCTTCGCGACATCGTAGGACATCGTAAACGGCTCGCGCGTCGCCGCTGGATCGCTGACTTTAAGGTTGGTGATGTCCCCGCCCAGTGCTGCGTTAACATTTTCCACCACGCGCTGCCAGTTGGCTTGCGGCACACGCCGGAATACCGAACGCAGCAGCAACTCCTCGTCGCCCCGAAACTCGTAGTGCACATGTGCTTCGAGTTTTCCGATGTCATTGATCTTGCCGTCGATCTGCGAGAACTCGGTGTCAGGCATCGGCGTGTCGGCGGGCGTCTCCTCGAGATGAGGCGCAACCGGCGACGGCGGATCCGCGGGAGGAATCACCAGTGCCTGCTTCTTGCGTAGCGTATACGCCAGCAGCCGGAAGGGAGCGACCTCGCTGGTCGTATCCATCCACACTTCCTCTTTCTTTCCATTGTTATCGCGGGGAAGCATAGTAATGACGTGGTCGAATTGCGAGGGCGAAGGAACGTCAGGATCAAGCTTGCGGCTCGAATTGATCAGCACCGACGAAGCATGCAGGCCTTCGGCCTGAAGCAACGATGCCAGCAACGTGTGCTTGTCTTTGCAGTCCCCGTACTGGTCGTGCAGCACATCGGACGCGGCGTGCGGCTGGTACCGGCCCACGCCGAGCGAAAGGCTCACGTAGCGGAAGTTCTTGGCAACGAAATCGTATAGCGCTTCGGTCTTTTCCAGGTCCGTGTTCAGGCCCTTGGTCAACTCTTGCGCCTTGGCGCGAACCTCGGGCGACGGTGCGCGGCGATCTTTTTCGAGGCTGGCATACCAGCGGCCAATTTGCTCCCAGCTCTCAAATGTCGTCAATTGGATATCAGGGCGATCCTCATCGGGACGGCGCTTCTTCTTCTTTTTCTCTTTGAGTTTGGCATCATCTTCCCGCTCCAGATGCGAGCCCGACCAGTGATAGACACGCCGGCCGTTTGCCTCCGTGATCTTCGGATCCTTCCCTGGCTTGCATTTCAGCTTCAGCGAGCGGCCGCTGGGGACGTCCACGTCCACGGTTTCATCCAGCGTGATATTGCTCTTGTCGAAATCGTAATCGGCCCAGAATTGTCCTGCAGCCAGTGGGGTGTGAATCACCGTGACCATGTCGTACTCGAGCACTTCTCCGGGACGGAGCCCCGGAACGGTGATGTGTTTCTGCCGGTAATCCGTATAGACCGGCGCCTCACGCTCGATGGGAGCGCTCAAATCCTGGACGGCATCGTCTCCTGCCTTGACCACGCTGCCGTCTTCTTTCAGCACGCGCACGTAAGGAATCTCGACGCGCTCGTTCGCGGAGTTGTAACCCTCCTGCAACTGGCCCCATTGCTGCACCCCGGCTTCGCTTTGTACCCGAATCCGAGCCTTGGTCTCTTTCCGCCCCGTGCCGTCGGCTTCGAAGCGATAGTACGAATGCATCTGCTCGATGACGAAGGACTCCTGCGCGTAGTCGGGAGTCTTAGGATTGTTGGCGGCATCCGCAGCTTTTTCTGCGGTCGTGGCAGTAGGCGTTTTGTCAGCCTGTTTCGACTGCTCGACCGGATTGGAAGCCTTGGGCGGCGGCGCCCCACCCGACGGAACTTGCCCGGGTTGCTGGGAACTTGCGCTGACGGTCAGCAGGCATGAAAACAGGAAAACGAGGCAACGATCACGCATAATTTTTGAGAAGAACCTTAGTATTATCCCATGCAGCAGCCGCGAGCAGACTGCCTTCGGCCAAGGGGAGAAACCGAAGGTACTGGAATCCGCCGGATTGCGCCTTCCCAAAGCCCTTTACCGGGTGAGCCAGCCTGCAAGAATCATCATAATATGAGCCCTATTTTTCACCCCCGGATCCTGTGATCCCGATCACATTTTTCTGGTTCCGGCGCTCGAATTCGGCGTAGAATCTGCCGAGATAGTCCTGTTTCGCCATGATGCGGGACAGGCGTGACGCATAACGTACTTGCGCCACGATCTTTCCCTTGGAGGTTTTCTTGCATGGAAGATCGGGCCCCTGTCGTGTCCTCTACCGAGCAGTCTTCGAGCTCCACCACCAGTTCCGCCATACGCCATTATGAAGGGCGCGGAGCTTGGGTTCTTACAGCGTACGGCATCTCCGGCTTAGCGCTGTTCGGAGTTTTGGCCTACTTTTTTTCGGACTTCATCTCGCATTAGTCCAGGCCCCGGTTGACGAACGGGCGTGCGCGTCCGCGGAATAGGGATGAAGTGTCTCTCCGCATTTTTACATTCAAGAAAAAACATTTGAATATTCTTTCGGAAATCTGAACCGGCCTGCGGCGCTGCCAAGCCTCAGCCATGAACGTGCTACAATGAGCGACCTTAGGTTGTCGCTTAGGCACCCGGCACTCACCCCACAAAAGGATTACGAACACAAATCTGTGGCCAAGACTCCCACTTCCAGCCCGACGCCAATCACCTACGCAGATGCCGGGGTGGACATCGATCGCGCCAACCGCACCAAGCAGCGTATCAAGTATCTGGCCCACAAGACCTTCACCCGAGGGGTGCTGAGCGAAATCGGCGGCTTCGGCGGCCTGTTCGCGGTGGACAAGACCAAGTACGTTGACCCCGTATTGGTTTCGAGCGTCGATGGCGTTGGCACCAAGTTAAAGATTGCCTTCGAAATGGGCCTGCATTCTACCGTGGGCGCCGATCTCGTCAACCATTGTGTAAACGACATTGCGGTGCAAGGCGCCGCCCCAATGTTTTTCATGGACTATCTCGCCACCGGTACCCTCGATCCCTCCATTGCCGAAAAGGTTGTGGAGGGCATTGCCGATGCCTGCAAGCACAATGGCTGTGCCCTGATTGGGGGCGAAACTGCCGAGATGCCCGGCTTTTATCCCGACGGCGAATACGATCTGGCGGGCTTCATTGTCGGTGTGGTCGAGCGCGAAAAAATTATCACCGGCAAAGACGTGCAGATCGGAGACATCATCCTAGGCCTCCCCTCGAACGGACTGCACACCAACGGATATTCGCTCGCCCGCAAGTTACTGTTCGAAGTGGCCCGTTATTCGGCGGATACCTACGTAAATGAGGTTAAGAACAAGGTCGGCAATGAATTGATGCGCACGCACAAGAGCTACTGGCCGTCTCTGCGAAAATTGATTGACAGCCAATGCGTGGCCGCCCTGGCGCACATTACGGGTGGCGGCATCACCGAAAATCTTCCTCGCGTCCTCCCCCGCGGAACCGCTGCCGTCATTGAATTGGGAACCTGGCCCGTGCTTCCGATCTTTGAACATCTCCAGCAACTGGGAAATGTTCCTCAGGACGAGATGCTCCGCACCTTCAACATGGGATTGGGGATGCTGCTGGTAGTTCCATCGGCGAAATTCAAGAAAGCTCAGTCGGTGCTGGAGCGAGTGGGCGAGAAGGCCTATACCATCGGCCGCATCGTAAAGGGCGAGCGCAAAGTCAGCTACAGTTGAGTTCCCGTTCAACACTTCCGCATCCGCCCCATTTCGAGAAAACATTGTGACTGAAGAAGTCGTGATCAAGCTCCTTGAAGAAATCAGAGACCTGCAGAAACTGCATGTTGAGAACTACAAGAACGCGCTGAAGAATCAGCAGGAGTCGATCGAAATCCAGAGACGGGCAATGCGTCGTCAAAGGATAAACCTTCTGGTGATCGGCGTTGTGCTCGTCGTTTTTCTGGGTTTCATAGCCTGGTCTTCGTACCCCAACAAGTAATGCACTCCCTGAGCATTCTTCTCTCCGGCCGCGGTTCGAATTTTGTCGCCATCGCCGACAGTATTGAGGCGGGCCGAATTGCAGACGCGCGGATATCAGTCGTGATCTCGAACCGGGCAGATGCGCTGGGTGTAGCGGCTGCGCGGAAGCGCGGCATTGATGCGCTGGTCATCCCTTCAAAGGGCAAGGTGCGCGAGCAGCACGACCGCGAGGTGGCTGCGATCCTGCAGCAACGCGGTGTGGAATTGATTTGCCTGGCTGGATACATGCGCTTGCTCTCCCCGTGGTTCGTGCAGCAGTTCCCGAGAAAAATTCTGAATATCCATCCGTCGCTGCTGCCGGCCTTCCCCGGCCTGGAAGCACAGGAGCAGGCCTTTGCTTATGGGGTGAAAGTTTCAGGATGCACCGTGCATTTCGTGGACGAAGAGCTCGACCATGGTCCCATCATCGTGCAGAAAGCGGTCCAGGTACTCGACGCGGACAATGAGCGGACACTGGCGGCACGCATCCTTGAGCAGGAACATATCGCGTATACCGAGGCAATCAACATCGTGCTGAGCGGAGAATTTGAAGTCACCGGCCGGAGGCTGGTTGGCAAGCCATCGTTATAATCAGAAAGCATGTCCAATTTCCTCCCGGTCGAAGAACAACTCACCTATCTCAGAAAGGGCTCCGCCGAAATCATTCGCGAAGCCGATTTGCGGGCCAAGCTGGAAAAGTCGCTGAAGACCGGCAAGCCGCTGCGCGTAAAGCTCGGCATGGACCCGACTGCTCCCGACCTGCATCTCGGCCACACAGTCGTGCTGCGCAAGCTGAAGCACTTTCAGGATCTCGGCCATACCGCGATTTTTCTGATCGGCGATTTCACGGGCATGATCGGTGATCCCACCGGGCGCTCCGTCACCCGCCCTCCCTTAAGCCGCGAGCAGATCGAGCAGAACGCGGAGACATATAAATCGCAAGTCTTCAAGATTCTCGACCCACAAAAAACCAAAATCGACTTCAACCGCCGCTGGATGGGTGCCTTCACCTCCGACGACTTCGTGCGCCTGATGGCGAAGTACACCGTCTCGCAACTGCTCGAGCGCGAGGACTTCCACAAACGATTTCAGGAAGAAAAGCCCATCTCTGTGCACGAACTGTTGTACCCGCTGGTGCAGGGATACGACTCGGTGGCTCTCGAAGCGGATGTAGAACTCGGCGGCACCGACCAGAAATTCAATCTGCTGGTCGGTCGCGAACTGCAACGCTCTTATGGTCAGGAATCGCAGGTAGTGCTGACTACGCCAATTCTCGAAGGGCTCGACGGCGTCCAGAAAATGTCGAAGTCTCTGGGCAACGCAATCGGCATTCACGAGCCGCCGCTCGAGATGTACGGAAAGCTGATGAGCATCTCCGATGAAATGATGTGGCGCTACTACGAGCTCCTGACCGATGTTCAGTTAGCCGAGATCGAAAGGATGAAGCGCGAATTGCACCCGATGGCCGCGAAGAAGGAACTGGCGCGGAGAATCGTGGGGGATTTTCACGCGGGGGATGCCGCATTGAAGGCAGGGGAGGATTGGGCGAAGCAGTTTCAGAAGGATGAGGCCCCCGACTCAGTCGAGGCTGTCCAGATTCAGCTTAGAGATGTGGGGGAGATCAACCCGCTGCCCGGATCATCAATCAAGGTTGACAAAGTTGTCTTCAAAGCCGGTCTCGCTTCTTCTGTCACTGAAGCTGGGAATAAGAGGAAAGCTGGCTCGGTGAGATTCAATGGCGAAGTAGTGAAGGATCCAGTTTATGGAACTGGACTCCCACCTGTGACAATCGACGTTCGTCTGGGGCACCGAATCAAGCGAGCGCAGATCGTGCCTTGACGGTTTGGTTCCTGCTCGTGTCTCAGAAGTGAATTCTGCTACTCTCTCCCGCACATGCGCGCGGCTGCCATTTTCGGGCTGGGGTGTTCTCCTAAGAACCTGAAACCCTTTCAAAAGAATCAGTTCGCCGAGCATATCGAGTGGCACATTGGGATGCCGGGCTCGGGCGATCAGGCTGACGTGGTTCTGCTTTTTGGTGGGGACGGGACGATTCATCGGCATCTGGGGCAACTGGTGCGGCTGGGGTTGCCGATGCTGGTGGTGCCTGCGGGTAGTGGGAATGATTTTGCGCGGGCGCTTGGGCTGCGGCGCGTTCGGGATTCGCTCTTGGCTTGGCGGAAATTCTGCGATGGCGCGGGCAATGTGCGCGTGGTGGATCTCGGGGTGATTTCTGCTCTCGAAAGCGCGGGCGGGGCGCCCGCGCCACAGGGTGCTCGGTACTTCTGCTGCGTGGCGGGCGTTGGGCTCGATGGCGAAGTATCCCGGCGCGCTAACCAGCTGCCGCGCTGGCTGCGCGGGCACGGAGGGTATCTGCTGAGCGTGGTTCCGACAATTTTCAGGTTTGCGGCGCTGCCTATGAAGATTCTGACGGCTGCGGAGGGCGACGATGCAAAGGCAGGCTGGATCAACCGCAGCGATCGGCCGACTATCCTGGCAGCGTTCGCCAATACTCCGTCGTTTGGTGGGGG
>QIAK01000124.1:0-400 GCA_003225515.1 Acidobacteriota bacterium
GGCATCTTCGAATTTCACTCGGGCGGCAAACGTTCCGTGCAGGAAGTTGAACGGCGTCAAGATTTCGGTCTGGATCGTTGTGGCGGCGGTTCCACTTGTGGTCGCGGACATCTGCATCAATTGATTACTGGAGTTGGCGGGATCAGGAATAAACGTGATGTGAGTGGCATCCCACGTTCCAATCCCAGGTCCGCCCCCGCCCGATCTGGGAGCCCAACCAAAGTTGAGCAGAACAGGATCGCTCGAACTCGAATAGTTAAAGTCATCAAAAAATACAGCCTGGCCAAACGCTCCACAAGCCACAAGAACGAGTACGACTGTGCCAGCCAGCTTTGCCATCATGCGTAGAGTCCGTGAAGTCTTGAATATACTCATTCTCCTTGTCTAACTGCTTCGAGTT
>QIAK01000124.1:444-7877 GCA_003225515.1 Acidobacteriota bacterium
TCCTTCACAAGAAAATCCTCCAGGTCAGGGTTACGACCATTGACTTGCCAAGGAATACAATAATTTGCGGCGGAGGAACCAATGCGACTAAATCGGGTGGTTGGAGCTTCGGTTTTATTTTTGGCCTTGCTGTTGTGTGGCCGACCGCTGTTGCAGCACGCATTCGCTCAGGCACAGGGCAATTCGGGCGATCAAGAGCCGCTCATTCCACCGGACCAGAGGAGACCCGCGCCCAATTTCATCCTTACTGATGCCAAGGGAGACACCATCAATCTGTCGACCTATAAGGGAAAGGTTGTTCTTCTCGATTTCTGGGCGACATGGTGCGGCGGATGTAAAACGGAAATCCCGTGGTACATGGAATTTGACGCCAAGTATAAGGATCGCGGCCTCGCCGTGATTGGCGTCTCTATGGACGAGGACGGGTGGAAAACTGTGAAGCCATTTCTAGCTTTGGAAAAGGACCCGGAAACCGGCGGACACACGGCTATGAAGTATCCAGTTGTAATTGGAAGCGATAGCCTGGCAAAACAATATAACCTCACGAGCATGCCCATGACCTTGTTGATTGATCGAGAGGGCCGCATCGCCGTGTCTCACACGGGAATGGTGGTCAAGGACGATTGGGAAAACAAAATCCGATCTTTGCTGAAATAGACGAGCCATGTGTTCGGGATGCGGTTTTGTCACCTGGCGATAAATCGCGATTACAGTCAAGACTTCCTCAATGAGCGAAATATCCTGGGTTTCGCCGTTTCCACTGCGACTAGTATTTATTTGCCGACCCAAGGAACCGCAGAATCTCTTCCATCACACGGTCTGCTTGCCCGGTCTGAAAGAGAAACTGGGCATGAGCCGAGCCGCTGAGCACGATCAATTCTTTGGGCTCCGGCGCTTTGTCAAACCATGAGCGAATGCGTGGAAGCCTAAGTCCATCATCGTTTGAGTCATCCCGCGCAACGATTTCCAATAACGGGGACTTGATCCGTTCCGCTGGCCCACTTCCTTCAGCAGCGAGCAGAATCAAACGATCAATTTCGCCCGCCTTGGAGGAGATCGACGCGTCCGCCGCGGCGGCGCCCCCGAAACTGCCTCCCACAACTGAGACTGTTTTGGCACCGTTGCTGCGGAGATAGCGGACCGCTCCCAACACGTCCAACTGCATAGGCGCGGTAAACATGTCCGAATCTCCGGGCCCGTGAGACTTGCCGAAACCGCGAAAATCGAAGGCCAGGACTCGATAGCCTGCCCTCGCCAATCTTTGCGCTTGAGGCTGCCAGCTCTCCTTTGTAAATCGACCGCCATGAGCCAGCACCACACCTCGATCACCTTGGCCGTAAACGTCGGCATAGATAGTTGCGCCATCTTCCGTAGCAAAGGAGACGTGCTTTACTCCGTCATCGGTCTTGGCAGATGGAGACTCAGGCGACGTGCGCTGCCCTTGAGCAAACAATACAGAAGCACACAGAATGGCGAGAGGTGCCAATAGTTGGAGAGCGCTGCGTCGCATCGTGGTCAAATGCAAAATAGTATAACTGCTGAAAGACCCCTTAGCGGCTCAGTTTGAATGTGTTCCTCGGATCAGTCATCCCGGACGCCCACGCTTTCACCAGCGGGCGGAGGGATCTCACGCGACGCAAAGTCTCGCTTCGCCCTAGGTTCTGGGCGGGAACAAGAACATTAAGGCTGCGGGGCGCGTGCGCTGCACCCTACTCAGCATCCGAAATCCATTTACTCCGGCAGGCCCAATCGCTCTACCACGGCCTTGTATCGCGGATCGGACCGGATTGGGTCAAACGAGGGATAGCGAATGCAGAGAATCACTTCAATTTCCTGGGCGGAAACCGCTTTCTCCAGATATTCAAGCGCCCGGTTGCGGTCGCCCGTGACCGAAAAAGCCAAAGCCGCCCACGCATTCTGTTCCGGCTGATTGAATGCGTTGAGTGCCAGATCATGAAAACCTTTTGCGTCCTCGCTCCACGATCCCGGCAGAGGTGCGAACTTTTTCAACTCTCTAACGGCATTCGTGAAATCGCCGGTCGCAGCGTACAAGTGCGACAGCTTGTGATGGGCTGGTACGAAATTTGGATCGCGCTCTACCGTCTTATGAAACTGGGCGAGCGCCTCGGGATAGCGATGCGCATCCATCAACACGGTGGCATAGTTCGTATTCATGATGGGCGAAAGAGGGTCGAGCGCCAGTGCGATGTGAAATTCTTCGAGCGCCTGATCGAATCGCTTCTCGGGAACGAGCAGGCTGAAGGCGTACAGATAATGCGCGACGGCGCTGTTGGGGTCTAGCTCAATGGCGCGCCGATATTCCTGCTCGGCCTCGCGCCACTTCCAGGTGCACGTCAAGAAATCAGCGCGCGATACATGTGCCTCGGGCAGGGTGTCATCCAAGTCGAGCGCCTTGCGCGTTGCCGCATCTGCCAGCAATGTCGCCTGCCGCGAAGTAATGCCGGCCCGGTAACTTGGGATCACGTTGTAAGTATCGCCCAGCCCGGCATAAGCAAGAGCGTAGTTAGAATCGGCGGCAATGGCCTGTTGAAACAAATCGATGCTTTTCCTCAAGCCTTCCGGGGTGCGCCCATACCAGAGTTGCCGGCCTTCGAGATACAGCCGGTAGGCCTCCGGATTCGTTGTCCCTGCGCTGCCTAATCGCTGCTGTTTCTCTCCACTCACCTGCACCCGCAAGCGCTTTGAGATGTCGCGCGCAATGTCGCCTTGCAATTGGGTGATGTCCGCCGACCTTCGCTCGTAATGCGATCCCCAAAGTTCGCTCCCGTCCGAAGTACTCACCAGGTCAGCCTGCACTCCCACTTCATCGCCATGCTGGGTAATGCGGCCGATCAGAACTGCACTGACTAGCAGCTGTTGACCGATTTTCTGCGGGTCCTCGTCCTTTCCCTTGAACCGGAAGACTGTGCTTCGCGCCATTACTTTGAGATCCGGAACCTGCGACAGGGTACCGATCAGGCTCTCAGTCAATCCGTCGCTGAGGTATTCTTCGTTCAAAGGAAGCACCGCGAGCGAATCAATCTTCTTTGTTCCTGACCCGCCGCGCATCCAGTACACCGCTGCGCCAATCACCATGACAATCACAACCGCAGCCATTCCAATTACCAAAACCTTGCGCCGTCGAGTGGGCGACGCAGCGGAAATCTGAGCCGCCGCCTGAGCCGAAGTCCGGCCACCTGACTCCGCACTCGCGGGTGTGTGAATGGCGGATGCTCGCCCCGAATCCAGGTCTCGCTTAAGCCGCGTCAGGTCGGAGCGCAGATCGGCAGCACTCTGGTAGCGGAGATTTCGATCCTTCTCCAGCGCTTTGCTGACGATGCGCTCCAGTTCCGCCGGCGCATCCGGATTGAGCCTGGCGGCCGGCGTCGGCGTGGCGTCAAGAATGGCCTTGAAAGTCTCCGCCGAACTGTCGCCTCGAAATGCCAACACACCAGTTGCCATTTCGTAGAGCACCGCGCCGAACGAGAATAAATCGCTGCGCGCATCCAGTTCGTGCGCCTTCGCCTGCTCCGGCGACATGTAAGCCACCGTGCCCAGCGCCGAACCAGGGCTGGTCAATTGTTGGTCATGGAAACTGCGCGTCAGTGTGTTATCGGAACTGCTGGCAGGTCCAACCATCTGCATCTTGGCCAGACCGAAATCCAGAATCTTGGCATGTCCGCGTTCGGTGACGAAAATGTTTGCCGGCTTGATGTCGCGATGCACAATACCCTTCGCGTGCGCCGCGTCTAATGCATCCACCACCTCGATGCTTAGAGAAATAAGTGTTTCATTGTCGAGTGGCCGTCCGCCGATGCGGTGCTTCAGCGTCTGGCCCTCGAGAAATTCCATCGCGATGTAGGACTGCGCATCACTCTTGCCGATTTCGTAAATCGTGCAAATGTTGGGATGGTTCAGGGCCGAAGCGGCTCTGGCCTCGCGCCGAAAGCGCTCCAGAGCTTGCGGATCGCGCGCCAGATCCTCGGGCAGAAACTTCAGGGCGACAAACCTGCCTAATTCAGTGTCCTCGGCCTTGTAGACGACGCCCATCCCTCCCCCGCCAAGCTTTTCCACGACGCGGTAATGCGAGATGATTTGGCCGATCACTGGCGCGAATCTTACGTGTGTGAGGCAGGCAAGTCAATGAACGCCGGTACGCTAGTGGCGCAATTTGAAGTTCTCTGCGGGTTCAAGTGTTTTGATTTTCCGCCAGGAAGCAAGAGAAGGCTTTTAAGGTTTCGCGTCCAACTCAACAGTTTTCAACGGCAAGTCCCAATGTGCGTCGAGAATTTCGAACCGGCGCTGCTCCTCGCGCTGAAACGTGTCCTGGTCGGGATACATCTGCTTCTGCAGACCAGCCTCGTCGAACGGCTCATTCGCCACCGTCGCGTTCTTGAATACGATGGTTACGCGGAAGTCCCAGCGCCCGTCTTCGGTATTGTGATAGCGCGGCTGGTCCATCCAGACCTTTGTGATTCGCCCCATCTCCGCTTCTTTTCTCAGCACAGGATAGTGATTCTTCTTGAACAGCTTCAGGAATTCCTCAGCGTGTCCCCATTTGGCTTTGTAGTAGTACTCCACGACAAACGGCCGATCGGAAGCGGCGGCTGACTGCGCGTAAGAAGTGAAAGGCGTTGTGACAGCGAAGAACAGCAACAGCGCGAAAGCGAGGGACAGTCGAATCACAGAGTCCTCCTCGGGATTGCGAGTGAACTTTGCTTGTACACTAAACCACCGTTACCCACAACTTTTTTCAAGTTTCACAGCGTCAAAAGGCAATGGCGACGAAAGCAATTGTGACCATAGCGGCATCGCTGCTGTGTCGAACCGTACACTCGGCTCACAGCTTACTGACGACTGACAGCTGACGGCTGAGAGCTGATCCGATGTTGCCAGTGACTCCAAACGAACCAACCCACCCCCACCAGGATAATCACCCCGATCACCGCGTCGAACTTGTGAAAATATTTTCCCAACTCACGCCAGTTCTCGCCCAGCTTCATCCCCAGATAGGCTAGGCCGAGGCACCATGGCCACGATCCCAGAAACGTGTAGATATGAAAGCGTCCGCGAGGCATACGCGCAATGCCCGCCGGGAGCGCGATGAATGTGCGAACCACGGGCAGCAATCGTCCCACGAATACCGCTAGATACCCCCAGCGCGCGAAGAAGCGATCCGACCAGTCAAGTTCGCGTCGTCCCATCAGAATCCAGCGCCCGTAACGCTCGACCAGCGGACGCCCGCCGTAACATCCAATCTCATATGCAACCAGCGATCCCAGGTTGCACCCGATCGCACCCGCCGTAGCCAGCCATAGAAGCTGAAACCTGCCCTGGAACGCGAGGTATCCACCAAACGGCATGATCAATTCGGAAGGCAGCGGGATGCACGCCGACTCAATCGCCATGAGCAGCGTGATGCCGGCGTAGCCGGTCGAGCCGATGACTTTGCTGATGAAGAGGAAGAGGATTGCCAGAATTCTTTCAGTCATAAGAACCCAGTTCTTGTTTCTCAGTTCTCAGTCAAACCGCTCTTACTGAGAACTGAAACAGAGAACTTGTCGGTCCAGTGTATCGGAAACTGCGGCGGAAAATGCCCGCGCCTAGGCCGTGCTTAGGCCGTGCTTAGGCCGTGCTTAGAAAGACCCTTCCTGGGTGAACGCGTATCCTGGCAGGGTAGCGCCCTCAGGGCTCTTAGTGACCTTCACTCGAATCGTGGGTGCCTCGGGGGCAGTTATTCCCGCCAGACGCAGCATGGCAAATTGCGAAAACACTTCGTTGTAAACCTTGGTGACCAGATAATCCTGGCCGTCCGCTTCGCTGCGCCACACTTGTCCGAGTTGGATGGAATTGACTGCCACTGAAATTTTCCTGATCCCGATGAAGTGCTTCCAGACTACCGGGGCGCGTGCAACGCGTCAATTCCCAGCGAGGTTACCGAGGGCCAACGCCGCGGTCTCGCCTTGGGCTGGCCTTGCCACCGGCGCAAGCGTTATCCGCATCGAAACCGCTGCCGGAAAATATTTCGGTTGCTATTCCTCGTGCCGGAACCCATACTGCTCTCCGCCTTGCACAATCATCTTTGGACAGTCGTTCTTCGGAGAGTCGTTCTTTCCACAATCGTTCCCGCGACAGCCATTCCTTCGAAAGTCATTGATTCCGCTAAGGCGCCGATAGAAGCAACTTAGGGGATCACTGACGAATGCGAACTTCTGCTTTGCGACTCTGTTTTCTGGCAGTCTGCCTGATCACTCTGCCCTGCGCCGCACAACCTGGCCAACCCGTCCCTTCTTCCGGCAAGACGCGCCTTTACTACGTCTCTGCCGATGAAGTCGAGTGGGACTACGCTCCTCACAACATGGACCACATGACGGGTATGCCTTTCGACAAATCCACCGCGATGTGGGTCGAGAAAGGAAAAGACCGCATCGGCCAAATTTATCGCAAAGCCGTTTATCGCGAATATACCGACGACACCTTTCAGACGCTGAAGGCCCGCCCCACTGCCGAGGAGCACATGGGCATTCTCGGTCCAGTGATCCGCGCGGAAGTGGGCGACACCATCCGGATTGTCTTTCGCAATCACGCGACGCAGTTTTATGGAATGCATCCACATGGCGTCTTCTACGCGAAGGACTCCGAAGGCGCGCCCTACGCCGGAATGCCGCCGGAATCGACCGGCCTGATCGCTCCCGGCCATACCCACACCTACACCTGGGAGGTGCCCGAGCGCGCCGGTCCCGGCCCCGACGACGGCAGCTCCATCATGTGGCTCTACCATTCGCACAACTATGAACCCAAGCACGTCAACGCCGGACTGATCGGGCCCATCGTGATTACCGCCAAAGGCATGGCGCGTCCCGATGGCAGTCCCAGGGATGTCGAGCGAGAGCTCTTCACGTTGTTCATGATCATCGATGAAAACCAGAGCCACTATTTTCAGCACAACATCGACACCTACACCGGCGATCCGAAGTCAATTAAGAAACTGGAACTCATTCCTGAAGACGCCGACGGTAATTCCGACCTGACCATGGGCCACGGTTTTGCGCTTATCAATCACAAATTCACCATCAACGGATACATTTTTGGAAACAATCCGCCGATTCAAATCCACAAAGGCGAGCGCGCGCGCTGGTATCTCATGACTATGGGCGACGGATTCAACTTTCACACTCCGCACTGGCACGGCAACATCGTAACTGTCGACAAGCACCACACCGACATTCTCTCGCTGGCTCCCGCCCAATTCGTGGTAGCCGATATGGTCCCCGACAACGTCGGTACCTGGATGTTTCACTGCCATCTCAGCGACCATATGTCGGGCGGCATGATGACCACGTACGAAGTCCTGCCCTGAAAAGATAACCAAGATCGCTGGTAAGATGGGCGCGAGGAGACTCGAATGCCCCGTGGTGTAACTCCACGCCGCC
>QIAK01000125.1:0-534 GCA_003225515.1 Acidobacteriota bacterium
CCAACCCGCCATGCGGGGAGCTCAACCAGTCGAAGTCACGGCGATTCTGGGATTCGGTATCGATACCAACGACCGCTTCTAGGAACTCCGCCCTTAGAAACCTCTAACGTTCCCTCCCAATTTCATTCATCCTCCCGCCGAATTTTGCCGATACTTACGCCATGCGGTTGATGAAGGACCGCGCCGGTTTTTCGCCGGAGGACATAAATGGATTTTGACGAAATCATAGGGATTCACAGCAAGTGGAAACGCAAGTTGCGTCAGACGCTCGCCAAGCACGATCATAGTTTGCGCCCATCTGACATCCTCACCGATCACAAGTGCGTATTGGGACAATGGATTTACAGCGAGGGCACCCGCCACTCCGCGCTCCCGGAATATACCAAGCTGAAGTATGAACATGCCCACTTTCACACGGTGGCTGCCGAACTGGTCACGCGGGCAAATTTGGGAGAATCCATCGACGCAGAGTTGGAACCCTGCTGCAACAGCGGCTTCTCGGCCGCGTCCGCAGCGATTGTGATGGCGCTGATG
>QIAK01000125.1:551-2431 GCA_003225515.1 Acidobacteriota bacterium
GAGCGGAAAAGCTGAGAGCGGAAAAGCTGAATGACTTCGGGCTCCGTCAGTCCCTGCGCCGCAGCGGCGGGATCACGCCCTTTTCCGGACGCTCTCGCTCGAACTTGTCGGACAGGTTATGCAGGGGCTTCTCCCCCGCCGACGACAATTGCCGCCCTGCCGCCATGACCGTTAATCCCTGGCCGGTGTACATCGCCTCCGCAAAACTTCCTCCTGTAAGCGGGGATGCAACCGCGAATACTCCATGCGGCACACCGTTTGTAAACGCGGTCGCTATGTAATCTCCCACCATTAATCCGTTCTGTGAATTCGGCAGCCACGTCAGCAGCATGGGCCCGGTCAGCGCGGCTGGCGTGTTCCATGTCGAGCCGCCGTTGGCCGACGAGATGTACCCCACAATCAAGTTGCACGTCGACGCATCGCAACTGCTCTGCGGATAGTAATAATAGTGCAACGCCACATGCGCCCCGCCGCCCGAAGTTGCCGGATCGATGCCAATTCCGGCAATGAAATGATCCACGGTGCTTGAAGTCTCATCGATGGGAATGCGCGCCACTGTGCTCCAATTCACACCATCGCTCGAAGTGCTGTAAACCAGATCGTTGGTGGAACAGTTGCCGCGAAAGCGACAGTCCTCCCAGACGATCCAGACAGTTCCCGCGCCATCCACGGCGGCGGTCGGCAAAGGTCCGCTGCGGATTCCTCCCGCATCAGCGTGGAATTGCACGGTCGAAATGATCAGCGGCAGACCCCAACTGAGTCCGCCATCCGTCGAAGTAAAGGCCGACATGAAGGCGGTGCTCGACTGCATGGTGAAGGTTTCAATGGGCACAACCACGGTGCCATCCGGCTGCACCAAAGGCTGTCCGCCAATTCCCGGCACCAGCGCACCGATACCCGTCGGCGCGCCCCATGTCAGTCCGCCATCGGAAGAAGTACTCATCACAATTTCGTCGCTGTTGAAGGGATCGTCCCATTCCAAATAACAATTTCCGTAGTGCGGGCTGCTGGCCCAGCTGTCGCACGCAATCCAATTCTTGTCGGAACTGGGCGCGTTTACGTCGACGCTGATAGGGTTCTGCCAGGTGAGGCCGTCGGTTGACCGGCTCACCGCCACTGCCGGGGTGGCCAGTGTGGCCGAGATCGGGAGCGACGCGATCATCCACATCCCATGCTTCGCGTCGTATGCCACGGCCGGGTCACTGGCTGCGTCATACGGGCCGGTGCCTTCGCCAATCGTCAAGCCGGGCAGAAATCCGTGAGTCCATGTCAATCCGCCGTCGGTTGAAGTCGCCCATCCGATGTTGGTCGCCCCCCCCGGGGCAATGCGTCCCGTCTGAAATGCCGCTACCAGCGTGTTCCCATTCGCCAGCATGTGGGGCTCAACTTCGGTCGCATGCTGGCCTGGCGAAAGAGTGTAGGGATCAGCGCTGATCTGGGTGAGATTCGCGCCCACCGGATTACCCGGCCCGGTCGTGATGGAAGTCGAAGACGATCCTGAACAACCCGCCATCGCGAGTGCGAGCGCGGCCAATGAAATGGCGCCTGCGCTTCGTGCGGAGATACAGAAATCCGATTTGTGGATCATAATTTGTTGAGCATGAGAAGACGGCGAACTCAATCATCGGCGCAATCGCACGCCCGCGCAATCGAAATTCCTGTTACGGCTTGTCATCTGTGATTCACCGATCGCCCCTCTCGGCCCGCACCAACACGGTGGCTACGTGGTCCTCGTACGCTTCCTCCCACCCCGGGGTCCGCAGCAGAATGCTTGTCAGGGCCGCATCCCTCGGAAGCAGCAAAGCACCGGCCGGATTCTCTTTGAGAAACTCCTCCCAGCCTTTTTCCACGTGCACCATTTTCAAATAGCTTCTGAAAAA
>QIAK01000125.1:2504-7023 GCA_003225515.1 Acidobacteriota bacterium
CTGCAAATAATTCACGGCGTCGACGGGCATGCGAGTGGGATCAAAATGCGCATCCATCAACCGCGTAGATCCGACGCGCGCGCAGTTGGCAGCGATGGCCAACGTGGCGACAATCACCAGCGACGGCCACACGTGACCGCGCAGGCCCACTTCAATCGCTGTCATCCTCTGCGAAAATCTTCGGATAAATTCAGGCGCCGGCGTCAGCGGCCCCACGATCAGCACCAGCAACAAGGAAGAAACCGGAATATTCCGTGAGGCATACAGCCCTGCATAAACCGCGAATAGGGCCGTCAGCACAGCGCTCATGGGCAATTCCCTTCCCCGGCGCGCCAGCACCGCCAGCGTGATGAGTAACAGCAGCAGAAAACATTTCTGCGCTACACCATGAAAGTTAGGAGACTGAAACTCGTCAATGTGATCCATCAAAAAGCGGTTCGTCAGATAGGAATAAATGTGCCTGTAGAGTTTCCACCCGTACGGATTCACAAGACTTGCGGCAATCGATGCCAGACCCACCCACAGCAAATTCCGCGCGCGGTTCCCGGCGGCAATCTTTTGCAGTGATTGCTCGATGCGGTTTTCTTGAGTCGTGAACCAAATCCATGCCGCGCCCACAAAAAAAATCGCCAACAGCACAAACCCAATCAGAAATCCGCCATGCACATTCACCCACACCAACATCGTCGCCGGAAGAAACCATAACCGTTTCACTCCAGCGCTGCGATTGCGCTCGGAAGAATCCAGAACCACAAACCACGCCAGGGTGAAGAGCCAGCTGAACACATGCGGCCGCGCCAGAAAATGGATCATCGACGCCGATACCGCCAGCAGCACCAGCACCAGCGCGACCAACAGATTTGCGCCGCGCGCAATCAGCAGGCGGAATGTCCACGCGAAGACCGTGGCAATGGCGGCAGCGGTCAGCCACACGATTCCGTTCAGACCCAGAGCAGCTTCCAGTTCTCCCGCGACTACGTCATAAAGCCATTCCCATGCGAACCATGGCTGGCCCGCCATGGTGGAAGAAAACGAATCCACGCGCGGGATAGCATGCGTACTTAGAATCTGCTGCCCGATGCGGATGTGCCATCCAATACTCGCGTCCCCCAGCAGCCGCACCGAAAGCGAGGTGAATGCCAGAATACAAAATAGCGCAACAAAAATCAGGTCCGCGCCTGAGGGCATCGCGAATCGTACCCACGCTGGAGTTCCTGCCTGCGAAGAACTTCTGGAACCGTCGGCCATCGCGCTGAATCTTATATAGGTAGAGCTGGAACGGCAAGATGACTGATAAAACGATTCCCCGAGTTGTGATTGTGGGCGCCGGGTTCGGCGGCCTGAACGCCGCGCGTGCGCTGGCCAAGGCAGACGTCCAGATTACCGTGATTGACCGCAAGAACTTTCATACTTTCCAGCCGCTGCTCTATCAGGTCGCGACCGCCGGCCTTTCTCCGGGAGAGATTGCTGCGCCCATCCGCTCGATTTTTCGCGCTCATAAGAATGTCGAAGTCCTGATGGCTGAAGTCACAGGATTCGATATCGCTGGGCGGATGGTGGAGACTCCGGAAGGCAAGATCGCGTACGACTATTTAATTGTGGCCGCGGGTGCGAGCCACGCCTATTTCGGACACGATGATTGGGAACCGTATGCTCCCGGCCTCAAGACGGTTGAGGACGCGCTCGAGATCCGGCGCCGTGTACTCCTGGCTTTTGAGTTGGCGGAACGGCAGACTGCCGCCGGCGACACTTCGGCCCCTCTCAATTTCGTAGTGGTCGGCGGCGGACCTACCGGCGTCGAACTCGCCGGCACGCTGGCGGAAATTTGCCGGCACGCTTTAACCCATGAATTCCGCTCCATCGATCCGGCGCGGACGCATATTGTTCTGATTGAAGGTGGTCCTCGTGTGCTGGCCGCCTATCCTGACGATCTGTCGCGCAGCGCGCTGGAACAACTCAATCGCCTGGGAGTTGAAGTGCGGACCTCGACGACGGTCACTCAAATTGAGGCTGGCGCTGTCTACGCCGGAAGCACTCGTCTGCCCGCCACGGTGGTACTGTGGGCCGCAGGAGTTGCAGCCTCACCGCTGGGCAAGAAAATTGGCGCTCCCACGGATCGCGCCGGACGTGTGTTGGTGCAGCCCGATCTTAGCGTGCCCGGCCATCCCGAATTATTCGTGATCGGCGATCTGGCCGCGCTGAAAGACGAAAAAGGAAAAATGCTGCCCGGCGTAGCCCCGGTCGCCATCCAGCAGGGCCGCTTCGTTGCGAAACTCATTTCTCGCGAGTTATCGAACGCCAGGGCCGCGTCCGTCTCGCATCTTTCGCGACCCGCATTCCATTACTGGGACAAAGGCAGCCTTGCGACCATTGGACGCGCCGCTGCGGTCGCCGACTTTGGCAAGATTCATATTTCGGGTTTCATGGCGTGGCTGGCATGGTTGTTCGTCCATATTTTTTTCCTGATTGGATTTCGCAACCGGATTCTGGTTTTCATTCAATGGGCATGGTCTTACTTCACCTATGAACGCGGCGCGCGCCTGATCACCGGCAGTACGTACCTGCCGGGGTGGACAGTCGATCAACGCGCTTCATCCCGATCCACTGATCACGCGTCCCAAGAAATCCATGCCGCGTCGCGTAAATAGAGCGACAATAGTACTGGGCGGGATCGTCCCTGGGCAGAGCCAAAACGTGCCCTGATTGTGTCGAAGGGGAGCTATGCACTCCGTGACCGCGAAGAAACAATCTTGGTTGGCGCGCTTAATTCTCAGCGCCGCCGTCGTCGTCCTTTTCAGCTTGCCTGCATTCGCGGAGGTGCTGAAGGTCGTCGTTAATGACACCATTCAGCCCATCAGCAAGGAATACATCACTCGCGCCATCGATGAAGCGCAGCGCCGCAACGATCAGGCGGTATTGATCGAGATGAATACGCCGGGTGGCCTCATCAGTTCCACGCGAGAGATCATCGAGAAGATCACATCGTCCTCTGTGCCCGTGATTGTCTACGTAACTCCAACCGGCAGTCACGCCGGTTCTGCCGGAATTTTTATTCTGGAATCCGCCGATGTCGCTGCCATGGCCCCGGGTACCGCTGCCGGAGCCGCTCATCCTGTGCTGTTGCTGGGACCGGTCAACGTCAAGCCCGACGAGGAGATGAACCGGAAGATTGAGAACGATGCTGCCGCCCTGATGCGCTCGGTCGCCTCCAAACGCGGGCGCAACGTCGAAGGCGCCGAGAGTGCCGTGCGGGAATCGAAATCATTCAGCGATCAGGAGGCTCTCGCCTCACACCTGATCGATTACGTCGCCTCCAGCCCTGAAGACCTCTTCCGCCAGATGCAGGGGAAAAGTTTCAAGCGATTTAACGGAGAGTCCGCCTCACTCAGCGTCACCGGACAGCCCCTGGTTCTCTTTGGTATGACCCTGAAGGAACGCATTCTCGATGCGTTGATGGAGCCCGACCTGGCTTTTCTGCTGCTGGTGATCGGCGGCCTTGCGCTCTACATCGAGTTCAATCATCCCGGCGCAGTCATCCCAGGAACGGTTGGCGTGGTGTTCATTCTGGTCGCCGCCTTTGCGCTTAATCTTCTTCCGACGCGGTTTGCCGCATTGGGCCTGATCCTCGGCGCATTCGCTCTGTTCGCGGCAGAAGCAAAATTCGTCACCCACGGAGTGCTCACCGCTGGCGGAATCGTGCTGCTCACGTTGGGAGGACTTCTTCTCGTCGACTCCCCGATTCCCGAAATGCGTGTGCACCTGCTCACCGCCTTGGCGGTCAGTATTCCCTTCGGACTGATCACCGCTTTTCTGATGACCATCGCGGTCAAGGCGCGGCGCAACAAAGTGGTTACTGGAGCACAAGGCCTGGTCGGCGAAACCGGAGTCGCTCAGACTGACCTCTCGCCGCAAGGCAAAGTCTTCGTACACGGCGAACTATGGAATGCAGTCGCCTCGTCGCCCTTGCCTATCGGCCAACTAGTTATGGTGCGCCGCATCGATGGCCTCACCCTTGAAGTGGATCCGCTGGTCGCGACTCCCCCTCCGGCCGACGCGGCGCCAGTGCTTCGCTAGCCAAATGTTTTGACATGCAAGTGTGCGACGGGCGCCTCGTCGCGCGCAGCGAGGCGCTTCCCATCTGCGGCAGTGAAAATTTATTTAAAGTTGAACAATGCATTCACGTGCGCCGTTACGGTCACGGTCTGCGGCGTGAATTCTTCCGTCGGAGCCGGTGTCGCCGCCGCACTGGCCATGGCGGACATCCGCATAGGATGCGGCATCACCAACCGCGGATTCTCGAAGGTGTCCACCGAAGCATAGGAAAGTTCTCCAAGTGTGCGCCCGCCGGCGTGAGCCAGAGTATCCGCCGAGTTGCGCGCGCGCCGGTACGCGTCTTCGACTGCCTTGTTCTTGGCTTCGTCGATATTTTCGAGAGTGTAGCTGAGCGTTTGAGTCTCGCTGACGTTGGCATCGGCTAGTTGCTGCGTAATCGGGCCTACCTTGGAAAAATCCTTCAGCC
>QIAK01000126.1:0-1128 GCA_003225515.1 Acidobacteriota bacterium
TGGCACCGAATTGTTCGATGACGATTGCGTCCGGGCCAGCCGAAGCCGTTTTGAAATCGAGTCCGTCACTGTGCAGCGCCTCAGAGACCTGCTTGGTTTTCGTGTCGTAGGCAAAAAGGCTAACCGGGCCGGTACGATCGGACAGAAAGTAGATCGCGTCGCCGACCCACATGGGATGGTGATCGTTGGAATTTTCTCGAGGAACGTGAACGACGCTGGAGTCTTTGAGATCGGCGATCCAGATCGGTGTGGTCTGGCCGCCGTGGTAACGCTTCCACGCCTGCTGCCACTTGGGATGGGGGACGTATGCAATATGGGTTCCGTCGGGGGAGAACGACGCATCCTCGGCGATGGGGAGAGGCACCTCTGCGGGCAATCCACCGTCGACGGGAACGGCATAGAGCTGATTCTCAAAATGCATGAAGCTGTTGCCCCATGAATTGAACAGGATCTTCTTGCCATCGGGAGTCCAACCGGCGACGAACTCGTCGGCGGGATGGAAAGTCAGGCGCCGCGGCTCCCCGCCGCTCGCGGGAATCACGTAGACGTCGCGATTGCCATCGTATTCACCGGTGAAGGCCACCATGGAACCATCCGGAGAGAAGTAGGGCAGAGCAATCCAGAGATCGTTTCCATAGTTAAAGACGATCTGCGTCTTACTGACCGTCGGGTAGCGCAGCAGAAGTGGTGTATTCGACTGGGCGACGGTGAGCTGCACGAATATCGAGACGAGGGCGAAAAACGTCACAGGAAGGAGTTTGCGCATGTTTGCTCCTGATTTTTGGGCGAACGGGAATCTTAGTGTGCGGAGAGGATGGTGGTCAACCATGGGCTTCTTCGGTAGTGGCTTGGTTCGGATTTTTCCGTGGGATGAGTCGTCCGCGTTTTCATCAGCGGGCGGAGGAATCTCGCGCGCATCGAAGTGTGGCTACGCGCGAGATTCCTCTCCTCGGCTGAAAGACGGCTCCGCCCGGAATGACGCAACCGGAAAAGAGAATTCAATCGGTCACAACCCAAATTGACGCACTACCGCTTTTTCTTGCCTGGAAGGCTGGCGGGATTTTCGTGAATGCGCTCGCGGAAACCGCCGCGTAGGCCGGCGGCAAGACCCACGGTGGATTCTCCGAA
>QIAK01000126.1:1203-1751 GCA_003225515.1 Acidobacteriota bacterium
GCCTAGAAGGCGGATCGGTACTCCCTTTTTCCAGTTCTTGCGGAACAGATTTCGCACTTGCTCGAAGATCTCGGTATCGAGTTGAGTCGGCGCTGCCAGGGTGTGAGCACGCGTGAAAGTGGTGAAATCTTTGTAGCGCAGTTTGAGTTGAACGGTGCGAGCGTGAAAGTGGGAGTCGCGAAGGCGACGCGCCACCATTTCAGAGAGGCGCGTCAGCGTCGCTTCCAGTTGACTGACATCGGCCGTGTCTTCGTTAAAAGTGTGCTCGTGGCTGATGGACTTGGCTTCGGCGTCGGCTCCAACTTCGGCATTGAACCAGCCTCCGGCATCTTCTCCGCGGGCCTTCCCGGCCAGAGCGAGACCCCATTTGCCGAAACGATTTGCCAGGTCCGATTCTTCGAGGCGCGCCAAATCTCCGACTTTCTTTATGCCGAGAGCGTTCAGGTGGCTCTCCATCACCTTCCCTACTCCGGGAATCTCGCGCACGTCGAGCGGCGCGAGGAACTTAGATTCTTCCCCGGAAACGATCCAGAGCACGCCGTTGGGCT
>QIAK01000126.1:1835-2320 GCA_003225515.1 Acidobacteriota bacterium
GGCTTTCAGGGGCGGACCGTGCAGGCGTTCGGTGCCGGTCATATCGAGATAGGCTTCATCGATCGAGGCCATTTCGACCCGCGGTGAGAACGTGCCGAGAACGTAAAGGACTTTTTCCGAGCATTCGCGGTAGCGATCGGGATGGCCGTCGACAAAAATTGCGTGGGGACATTGCTTGGCAGCGGTGCGCAGCGGCATGGCAGAATGAACTCCGAACTTGCGCGCTTCGTACGACGCCGCGGAGACCACCCCACGCTCGTCGCGCTTTCCGCCTACAACCACCGCCTTACCTTTCAAACTGGGATCGAAAAGTTCTTCCACGGAGACGAAGAATGCGTCCATGTCGACATGGAAAATGGTGCGGGCGAAGGCGGGCTGGTCGGCAGCAGCCATGTTGATAAGAATTCTAGCAGTAGGGTCAGGCTGAGATTTCGCACAACTTCATGGTAGCCGTCAATACGGCAAGGAAAGTATCAACCACGGCT
>QIAK01000126.1:2529-3038 GCA_003225515.1 Acidobacteriota bacterium
CCGGCCTGCAAGGGTGTTCGCGGAAGCCGGCAGCTCCTCCACCTGATGGAGCCGCGCTGTTCGGACAACGATGCGCCAGCTGCCACAGCACGAACAATGATATGCGTGCTCCGGAGCCCGAGGCGCTGCATCAGATGGCGAAAAGCTCGATCCTGTCTGCGCTGAATTCGGGAAGAATGAAGTTGGAGGCAAGAGGGCTCTCGAAAGCTCAAAAGAACGCTATCGCCGTGTACCTGGCGGCTCCGGAGTCGCCCGTCGTAGCTATGAATGGTTATTGTGCACGGGATCTCGATCCTCCTCCGAATCCGCCGGTGTGGGCGGGATGGGGAGGAGATCCGGAAAACAGCCGTTTTCAGCCTGCAGCGGCCGCTGGATTGGACCGCCATCAACTTGGCAATCTGAAACTGAAATGGGCATTCGGTTTTCCGGGGGCGGCAGCAACTTACGGTCAGCCTACTTCCTATGCGGGGAAATTGTTTGCAGGCAGCGAAGACGGCACAGTCTACGCT
>QIAK01000126.1:3064-5376 GCA_003225515.1 Acidobacteriota bacterium
TCAAGGCCTCCGCAACTGTCAAGACTGCGGTTTCCGTAGGCCGCCTTGGAGCGAGCGCTTCGGGCCATCAAAAAAGCGCCGCATTCTTCGGCGATACGAATGGGAATGTCTACGCTCTGAACGTTGACGATGGCTCGGTCATATGGCAGGTTCATCCGGAGGCGCATGCGTCGGCACGCATCACCGGATCTCCTCTGCTGGTGGGAACGCGTTTGTACGTCCCGATTTCTTCCGGAGAAGAAGGCGCTTCGGCCGACCCCATTTATCCCTGCTGTACTTTCCGGGGCAGCGTGATCGCCCTGGACACGGAATCCGGAAAACAAGTTTGGAAAAGTTACACGATCTCGGACGCTCCGCAGCCTACGCGCAAGAGTTCTCAGGGAGTGCAGTATTGGGGACCCTCGGGCGCGGCGATCTGGTCTTCCCCTACCGCAGATGTGAAGCACCATATCCTATACGTTGCGACTGGAAATAATTATTCCGATCCGCCTACTGACATGTCGGATGCGGTTGTGGCCCTCGACATGAATACCGGCAGGAAGCTATGGTCGCGGCAACTCACACCGAAAGACGTATGGAACAGCGGATGCGTCGCGGAGAAGAAAGATAATTGCCCAGGGGCGCACGGCGACGNNNGGGCGCCTCCGCTTCTAAGATCACTGCCGGACGGCAGGAATGTTCTTTTACTGGCGCAAAAGTCAGGCATGGTTTATGCCTTGGACGCTGATCGTCGAGGGCGCCTAATGTGGAAGAGCCGCATCGGACGCGGTGGTCCCCTGGGAGGGATTGAGTGGGGCGGAGCGGCAAATCATCGTTATGCGTATTTTCCGTTGTCTGATTTCGATTTTGACAATCCCGTGATCGGAGGGGGAGTTTTCGCACTCGATTTGCGCACCGGGAAACAAGTGTGGCACGCTCCCGCGCCGAAGCCGGCTTGCGCCGGACAATATGGCTGCAGCGCCGCTCAAATGGCGCCTCCAACCTTGATACCGGGCATCCTATTTGCAGGATCTTTGGATGGTCATTTGCGGGCCTATGATGCGCGGCATGGGGATGTGATCTGGGACTTCGATACCGCACAAAAATTCAAGACAACGAACGGAATCAGCGCGCATGGAGGATCTCTGAATGGAGCGGGACCTGCTATCGTCAGCGGCATGCTTTTCGTAAATACCGGGTACACCAATGCGATGGCGGGAAACGTTCTGCTGGCCTTCACCGTCGATACTGGAGAAAAAACGGCTGCGGCTTCGCCGACTAGCTCTGCAGCAGGCGGTCACTAGGAATTCACGAGTGCATCGATCGTGGGCGAGTCAGACCAGAACCTTTTCCGGCAGCGCAGGCGCCACTCCGCGTATCTGCCGCACCTTCTCGTAAACCTTGCCGTATTCGCGGGCCGAAGCATTCCAGGAAAAATCTTTGTTCATGCCGTTGCGCATGAGGACCTGCCAGGATGTCTGGTCTCGATACGCGGCCAGCGCTTGCTTGATGGTGAGCAGGAGCGATTCGCCGTTGTATTCGGTGAACTTGAAACCGGTTCCCTTCCCGGTGCGGGCATCCCAGGGCTCAATCGTGTCGTCGAGCCCGCCTGTAGCGCGGACGATGGGGACGGTTCCGTACTTCAGGCTGTAAATCTGGTTCAGGCCGCAAGGCTCGTAGCGCGATGGCATCAGGAACATGTCAGACCCGGCTTCGATCTTGTGTGCAATCGCGTTGTCGTACGCGACCTTGACGGCGATCTTGTTGGGAAATTGCTTATTGAGACGCAGGAACATTTCTTCGTAGGTTTTGTCTCCCGCACCGAGAGCGACCACAATCATTTCTTCGCGCGCGAGGCGGTCGGCCACTTGCGAGATCAGGTCAAAACCTTTCTGGGCGGCAAAGCGGGAAACAATTCCAATCACTGGCAGCTTCGGATCTGCCGTCTTGACTCCGAAGGCAGCCAGCAACTCTTGCTTGCACTTCGCTTTGCCGGCGAGATCCTGCGGCGAAAACTTGGCCGCCGTGAACTTGTCGGTCTGCGGGCTCCACTCGTCGTAGTCGACTCCATTCAGAATTCCAGTCACGGTGGAGGCGCGGTTGCGAAGCACGCCCTCCAGGCCGAAGCCATACTCGGCAGTCTGAATCTCCTGACTGTACTTGCGGCTGACCGTGGTAATGAAATCGGAGTAGGTCAACGCCCCTTTGAGAAAGTTGACCTGTCCGAAAAATTCCATTTTCGACATGGTGAATAGATCCCAGGGCAGCATCAGCAAAGGCAGAGTGTCCGGCGGGAACAATCCCTGATACCCCATGTTGTGGATGGTGAAAAC
>QIAK01000126.1:5403-10036 GCA_003225515.1 Acidobacteriota bacterium
AGGGCCGTTTGCCAGTCATGGCAATGAAAAATATCGGGAACACCCACAATCTTCGAAGCTTCGAGCACGGTGCGGGAGAACAGAGCAAAGCGCTCAGCGTTATCGGGATAGTCCCCAGCGGGTGTTCCGTACAGCGCTTCGCGATCAAAGTAAGGCGGGTAGTCAACGAAGAAGTAGCGCACGCCAGCCTGAGCGCCTCCGTTAACCACGGAGCCAAAACGATACTGATCATCAAAAGGAACAGTGACACTGCGAACTATAGTGGCCGGGTCAGTAAGCTTGGTCTGGCGATAACGCGGAAGATAAACACTGACCTGATGGCCAAGCGAGGCCAGGGCGCGTGGCAGGGCACCGACAACATCCGCCAACCCGCCAGTCTTGGAAAATGGAACGCCTTCGGAAGCGGCGAATACGATATTCATGAGTGCGGAACCTCCCGGAAGCCTGCGACTTTCGTGGCGCGTTATTATGAATGAGTCTCGGGGCCAACCGTCTAAGATGCAGAACCGACTTGCAAAGTCTACTTCCCGAGGGAGTGAGGGTCAACGTGCCAAAGGTCGCTTCCACGCGCCGCCCGCAAAGCAAGCCTAAGTTGGGACAGCATTTCCTCGCGAGCGAAGATCTCGCCCTGCGGATCGTCGATACTTTAGGAGACGTCTCGCAGAGCACGGTATTGGAGATCGGACCCGGCCGCGGCATTCTGACGTCGTTCCTGGCAAAGCGGACACGCCGGCTGATTGCGGTTGAACTCGATCGCGTGCTGGCGGCACAGCTTCGGCTGAAGTTTGGCATGGCGCGAAACGTGGAAGTCATCGAGGCCGATGTCCTGGCCATTGATTTCGATTCCCTGTTCGGTCCGAAGCCGGGATTGAGCCGTCCCGGCATCGACCTGAAACCTGAGCCCGTCAAAGTGGTCGGCAATCTTCCTTATTACATTACATCCGACATTCTGCTGCGCTTATTTGAGTTTGCGAAGTATTTCGACAGCATTGTGATTATGGTGCAGCGCGAGGTTGCCGATCGGATTGCAGCGGAGCCGGGCGGGCGCGATTACGGCATGCTCTCAGCCACGGCACAGCTGTATGCCCGGGTGGAAAAACTGTTCACGCTTCCTCCGGGTGCTTTCGTTCCTCCGCCGAAAGTGCACTCAACCGTGCTGCGGCTGACCATCGACCCACAGCAGGAAAAGTTAGGCATAACGGGCGATGGCTTTATTGAGTTCCTGCGCCTCTCGTTCGGACAAAAGCGCAAAACACTGTGGAACAACCTGAAGGCGAAGTACGAGGGAACGGAGCTGAAGCGGGCACTCGCCGAGGCGAAAGTAAAACCTACGGCACGAGCCGAGACTCTGAGCCTGGAAGAAAGCGCGGCAATCTATCGGGCTTTAAGCCACGGACCCACCGAGTCTTAGCATCCAATGTTGGTCCCCATTAAGAGGGAGGGGCCATGAATACGACTGTTGTACGTCGTCCTGCAGTCGCGGGGCGATTCTATCCCGGCGGTCCTGAGGACTTGCGAGCCGAGGCGCTGGGCTACCTATCGCAGGCGAATCAAGCTCCCGTGCGAGCCTTGGGAGTCATCGCGCCTCATGCAGGATATGTCTATTCCGGGCACGTGGCAGGCGCGGTATTCGCGCGCGTGGAGATACCGCGGCGCTGCATCGTGCTGTGCCCGAACCATACCGGCATGGGCCGCGCGCTCGCGATTATGAGCGAAGGCTCGTGGGAGACGCCGCTGGGAAATATCCCGATCTATGCTGAGTTGGCCGGAGCATTAAAAAAGAGGTTCCCTGCGCTGGAGGAGGATTCGGCGGCGCATCGCGCCGAACACGCTGCCGAAGTGGAGCTCCCGTTTCTGCTGCTACAACAGCCCCAGCTGCAATTTGTGCCGATCGCTCTGGGACGAGGACAGTTCGAAATTCTCGAGCAACTTGGAATGGCGATTGCCGATGTGATTGCGGCCAAAAACGAATCTATCCTGATCGTTGCTTCCAGTGACATGAATCATTACGAGTCGGACGCGGTAACGCGGGTAAAGGATCATCGGGCGCTGGAGCGAATTCTGGCGCTTGATCCGCGCGGGCTGTTTGACGTGGTGACGCAGCAGGACATCAGCATGTGCGGTTTCGGTCCCGCAGTGGTTATGTTGACGGCGGCTCGTAAGCTGGGGGCGAAATCCGCTGAACTGGTCAAGTATGCGACTTCCGGGGACATTTCCGGCGATCGGGATATGGTCGTAGGGTATGCCGGAGTAGTGGTGGCGTGAATAGGCCGAGGCGGTCGCCGCCACGTGGAAATTTCCCACCTTCGAAATCCTTAGTACATCGGTAACTTTCTCCTCCTTCCTTCGGCGGCTAACCTAGATACCGGGAGAGGTGTATGGGCGAACGATACTGGGTCTGGATCGTAGTACGCCTGGCTGTGGGAGTCGCGATTGTGGCGTGGGCGGCAAGTTATCTGACGGCGGGCGGCGGAGAAAAAGAGTTCCAGAAGACGCTGGAGGCAATGAAGCAGGTCCATAGTTTTCGCGTCGCATTTTCCGCGCATCCGGGGACGCAGCGCAATGAGATGCTCTGGGAGGTCGATTGCAACCGCGACATTCTTCATTACCAGATGCATGTAGTGGAGACCGACGCCGATCGTGCTGCGGATGTATCGCAGGATGAGATCCAGGTAGCGAACCATGAGTTCAACCGGCAAAACGATGGGTCCTGGTCGGAGACCAAGTACGGGAGCGGACAGAATTCGGCGAAACGCTACTGCCGGAATCTCGCCGAAGGCAGCGACAGTTACCTATTCCCCCAAATTGCCACGATGATCAAGCGCGGCATCCTGCAAAAGGGCGATAAGAAAACCGTGAACGGCGTCCGCTGCCGGGAGTGGCTGGTCGCCATGAAGGGCGCACCTAGCGGACTGGAGCACGATACCGTGTGCCTGGGCCTCGCAGATCATCTTCCCTATGAGCTAACCGTGGATTGGACGGCCTCGAGGTCGTTGTTCTCCGATTACAACGCCCCGATTCAGTTCGACCTGCCCGAGGCGGCGCTTCAGGCGGCAAGCACCAGCACTGGGTCAAACTAGCAGCGCTCATTTAAGCGGCACCTGCTTGCAGGTGTGAACAAATGAATCTTCGCATCAGCAATTCGATCCACGTGGATGGCGGGCTTGCAATCGCTATGAAGAATTTCCTTTCAGTTCTTGGCGTAGTGCTGGTAACGATCGGAATGATCTGCCTGGGGGCGGTCGCGTTGGCGCAGGATTCCGATAGTCCGAATACTTTAGGTGACGTGGCTCGCCAAACTCGGGCTCAGGTCGCCGCGGCAACGGAAAATAAGGGCAGCAAGGCGCAAGGTCTGTTGGATGAAATGCAGCGAGAGCAGGAGAGGTCTGACAATACTCCCACTGGCTTCACCAATTACGATGCCGGCGACTACAACCTTTTCGTTCCCTTTCCATTCAGTCTCGAAGGCAGGGAGAATGGCGGAGCGGTGCTGCTCGGATCGAGCCTGGGAGTCACGAACACTGAAGTGATGGCGGGAACTCCTATTCCGATGCCGGCGAATCTCAGCGATAGCGATCTGTTTAATTTGGTGCGGCAGTTGGCAACGCAGCATGGGCCAGCCTCGTGCTTTTCCACTAAGTTGGGCGCACGCAAGGCGTTTCGCTGCGGCCTCAACAAGAGCTCGCTTTTAGGGCGCGACGTTTGGGGAACCGCAGAGTATGTAGTCACGTCGAACAGCCTGATTCCGGTGATGTGTGTAAGCGCAGACAATGTGGGAAATTGTGTCACCCAAACTGCCCTGGGCAATCGGGCATGCGGTAACCGCTATCCGAGCTGGCAGCAGATTCAAAACGCTAAGGCTTCGGTTCAAACTCAACAACGGGACCAGCGGACCGCGGCGCAGGTATGCGATCAAATCATTTATCCGTCGATCCAGTTGAAGGAAGACATCGTGGTACACCCGGCAACGCTATCGGAAACGACTCCTTCCAAGCCACCTGTGGCGGCGGCAATGATGCCAACACAGGATCGCGATGCGGAATCGCAAGCGCCTTCATTAGCCGAATTGGCGCGGCAAACGCGGCAGACGCCACACGGCACGGCTAAGACAACCTTCGACAATGCGGAAGGAAAGAGCGTCGCGCCAGCCGGCTTCCAGTCGTTTGTTCTGACGTACTGCCAGAATCCGCAACAATGCCTGGAGGCGACGGTTGTCATCCCCGAAAAGGCTGAGATCGTGTCACAGATTAACGGGCAGCACATTTTCAAGGCGACCCTCAACGGCGAACCAGTGATGCTCTACGCCGGGCCTGCCGACGTTAACGCTCCTTACCGCAGCCTGACCGATCCCGACTACATTCGCATGAGGGATTTGGCGAATTCGAACGGGTGGTCGCGCGAGAAGCCGGATAGGGTCAGCACACAGGATATGACCATCGAGGGCAGGACCGCGTTGATGACGCGCTTTCGTTACCAGAGAGACCAGAAGAGGTGGTGGATCGGGGAACGGGTTCTGATCGAGGGACGAGTACTCTCAGGGGACAAGAATGCGCAGTTTCTGTTGGGATGCGCCGCGCCGGAAGAACATTTCGCCGACGCCGAAGCGCTCTGCGTGACTCTGGTGAATTCTCTG
>QIAK01000127.1:0-970 GCA_003225515.1 Acidobacteriota bacterium
TTTACGGGCACGTTCGCTGATGGCCAGGCTTTCTTTCAATTCTCTTTCCGCTCGCAGGCGCTGCTCTTCCGCCTGTTTGCGCTCGGTGATATCGGCGCGTATCGCCACATATTGGCGCGGCTTTCCATCTGCCTCGACGAAGGGAACAATGGTTGTGTCGACCCAGTAGAGGGAGCCGTCCTTGGCCCGATTACAGATCTCTGCATGCCAAACCTTGCCGCGTGCGATGGTGTGGTACATCTGCTGGAAGAATGCCCTGGAATGATGCCCGGAGTTGAGGATGCGGTGATTCTGGCCGATAAGTTCCTGTCTCGAATACTTGCTGATGGCGCAAAATTTGTCGTTTACGTACGTAATCGTTCCCTGCACATCCGTCACCGCGACGATCGCGTGCTGGTCGAGAGCGAACTTCTGGTCAGCTAACTCTTTACGGGCACGTTCGCTGATGGCCAGGCTTTCTTTCAATTCTCTTTCCGCTCGCAGGCGCTCGGTCACATCTTCCAACCGCTGCCGGTCTGCAATCTCCCCCTCCAGCTTGCGATTCTCTTCCTGCAAGAGAATCAGGTTCGGGATGGAAACTGCTTGCGGAAGCAGAGGCACCAGCCGAATTGCCGTAGCGACCGAAATCGCTGCGGTAATCGCCTTGATAACTCCGGATGCCAGATACGAGCTGTGCCAGATATTCCAAACTTCCATCAGGTGGGTTGTGCCGCAGGCCAGAATGAAAGCCGCAAACATCCAGAAGATCCAGTTAAAAGGAAGTTCCCTACGCTTGCGGATGAAATAGATCAAAATGACAGGAATGCAGTAGTACGAGAGGACGATCAGGCTATCGGAAATAACGTGCAACCACACAATCAGTGGAGCCCATTGGTAGCAATACCCGTGAGGCATAAAGTCGGGAGACAGCGCCTGTTTGAAGAACTCCGACAAAGCACCCTCCTCGGCGCGCAAGCTAACCAGCCTCGAA
>QIAK01000127.1:1120-8097 GCA_003225515.1 Acidobacteriota bacterium
TTGGAAAGTTTGGCGAGAAGATTGATTTACTTGGAATATTCCCAAAGTTGGGACGGACCCGTTATGCCTTCCCTGCTTACGTTCCTTCACTAACCAGCGGTACGAACCGGCACAATTCATGCAACGTGATTTGTGGGATGCCGCCTTCCATGCGTATCAACTGCAATTGCTGAGAGTCCGTTGCCCCGACCGGGACGATCATGCGACCGCCATCTCCGAGCTGCGCCAACAACGCTGGGGGCACTTCCGCAGCCGCAGCCGAGACGATAATTGCATCGTAAGGCGCACCTTCTGGAAAGCCCTGAGCGCCGTCGCCCACCATAACCTTCAGGTTGGTGTATCCCAAACGTTCGAGCACCTCTTTGGCTGCGTCCGCCAGCACGGCATGACGTTCGATCGAGAACACCTGTTCTGCTAATTCCGCGAGTAATGCGGTCACGTAGCCCGAACCCGTGCCTACTTCGAGGACTTTGTCCGCTGGGGAAGGGGAAATAGCCTGCAGCATGACCGCAACAATGTAAGGCTGAGAAATCGTCTGCCCTTCACCGATCGGCAGAGGATGGTCCTCATAGGCCTGATGGCGATACTGTGGCGGAGCGAACTCGTGCCGCGGGACTCGCGCCATGGCATCGAGCACACGCTGATCGCTGATCCCGCGCGCTCGCAGCTGTGCGTGCACCATGCGCTGCCGCAAAACCGTGAATGAGGAAGTGTCGCCGGAGGAGTTCATTCGCACCTTGGGACTCTGAGTCCCGGAAACAATTCTATTTCTTACGGCGTCGAATGCGCACATCGAAGCTGACTACGCCATTCTGATCGCGCGTGCCCACAATCGAGATGTTTCGATTGACGTAGTATTCGCCCTGGATGATCTGCTGCGAACTTTGCGAAACATTGGTGCTGTAACTCAGCGAGATGTTGTTGGCAAACTGCTGCTCGATCGTGACCTGCGGGCCGCGGGCCGTGGGGTTGGTTTCGGTGGACAGACCCTGCGGATCGATCTTGATCCGGCTCACGCCGAAAAGTTTCTGAACGCGGCTGCTGACAGTCGCGTTGATGGCCTGGTTGATAATAAGATTTGTGGCTTCATCGGTGAATAAGCCCTGACCCGATTGCTGCTGCAACTGCTCCGATTCCTCGCTGGTGCGGCCGAGAGCGAGCAGCGCGATGATGTCGGACTTGGGCAATGGCGGCTCGGAGCGATAATTCACGTTGAGGCGATTCGGCGTTCCCGTAACCGTGACGTCGAGATCATAGTTGCGGACGTGCGTGGTGGCCTGCAAGTTGACCTGAGGCTCAATCGCGACCGGATTCGCAAACGTAATATCGCCACGCTCCAGCCGAAATTTGATGCCGTTAAATGTCGCGTCACCCTCGAGGATATCCGCTCGGCCAAGCACGCTGGGGCGCGCCACCGATCCGCGCAGACGAAGATCGGCGTCGCCTGACAAGCGCGCCACGGCCGTCTTCATCTGGAGCTCAGGCGCAGTGTGGACTGCGACATCAAGCTTCACGTTGTAGAGTGGAGAGTTGGCCGGAGTGATCGAGGCAGACTGCCGGCTTCGCTCCAGGTACGAGCCAAAATCAAAGCCCGGCGTGACCGCCAGTTTCGTGACCAGAATGTCGCCCGAAACGATCGATGCCGAACGGTTTCCGATCCAGTGCAATTCAGCCGTGGCCGTGGAACTGACGCCCGGCGGATAGCGCAGCCGCACTTCTTTGCCTGCGGCGGTGATGTTGAAATTGAGCTGTCCGTTGTAATTTGTGGCTTCGCCCTTCACGTCTAGCGTGCCGCCGCCGGTGCGAGCCGTCAGCTGATCGACGTGAATGCGATCGCGCGTGAAAGCGAGCGAGCCATTCATCTCACTTAAACCGCTCGGCAGCCCTGCGTAGGTGGCTGTTCCATTTTTTATTTCTATGTCGCCTTGCGGGAGAGGATCGCTCAACGTGCCGCCCACCGTCATGTGAATCGTGGTCAGGCCGGATGCCGTCATATTCGGAACCATGCCGCCCAACAGACTCAGGTCGATTTGTCCGTCTGCTGCCAGATCGAGTTCCTGGGCTTGGGCGAAATGAATAGAACCACGGCCAACCACGTCAGTTCCCTGCCCCACAAAATGCGCCGGTTCAATATGAATGGTCTGGTCGACATAGGTGAAGCGGACGGGACCCTGGTTGTGCATTTTGGCGTATTCCACGTCGACGGCGACTTCCGTCACGTCTCCATTTAGCAGCCATTGGCGCGGATAGCGCAGCGCCCCATTCATCGTGACCGTACCGCCGAACTCGGAGTGTCCTGTTAGCTGATCACCCAGATAGGCGCGCCACAAGGCGTCAAGATCAAGATGATTCATGAGCACAGAAAGCTTCGCGGGATAATCTCCTCGCATGGCAATGCTGCCCTCGATCACGAAGGAACCGTGGGAAAAGTCGGAGTGCCCTTTCAATTCCGCTGCGCCCGCCAGTTCGTGGTCGAGCGTGAGGTTGCGCACGTGCACGGCGGCATTGATTAGCGGCCGATCGAGCGTACCCGAACCCTGCAGGGTGAAATCGGCGCGACCCTCGAGCGGCAAGCGGTCCAGATGTATCTGACGGACCCGCGCCAGGTCGAAATTCTTGCCCCGCAGATCAAGCTGAAAACCCTCTGTGGCCGGCGTATAAGCCGCCGTTCCGGAAACTTCGGCATCCTGATGGGTCAGTTCGATGTTGTTGAGAGCGGTCTCGTTCCCCGCGATGCGCAGATCAGCTTCGAACTTCTCGATTGATTCCCCATAGATGGAGGCATTCGCCGCATGAATATGTCCTTGAACCTGGGGATGCGCGCGCGTGCCGCTGATCTGCAGAGTGACGTCCGCTGTACCCGCAACTGGATATTCGAAGCGCGCAAGAGCCGCAGTGGAAGCAACGTCGACGTGATGAAGATTCAGATGCGCGGTATACGGACTCTCCTCGGTGAATTGCCCGTTCTGAAGAATGGCGCTGACGTCGAAATCGGCGCTGGTCTCTCCGCGCTTCAGCGTTCCGCCCCGAAAAGTCACGTCATGAGAAGAGAATTGGATGTTGGCGGCAAGGGAATCCCAATGCACCTGTTGCTCAGGAGTGCGCGAGGTCGCAGGCATGGTGAATTCGAAATCTTGCGCAGCCAGCGTTCCGGCAAGAGTGGGGAATGAGAAAGTGCCTCCGGCCATACCGTTGAACGTGGCGTTGCCATTCACGCGGAACGGCACGTTCGTGGGCCCTCCCAGCGCCGCGATCAACGGACGCCACTCTTCCAGATTGGTTGTCGATACGGAAAAGTGCAACGTCGAAGGTGTAGCCAATATGCCGGAAGCTTGAATTCGCGATGCCGGCGTGGACAAATTAAATTGAGCCAGTTCAAGCGAATCGTTAACGGCGCGGTACTTGCCCTGCATATGCGCCGTGACTGCTAATCCACCAGATGGGGGACGCAACGCCGGGCTCACATCGAGAGCAAATTCAACTTCCGCTTCTTTGTAGGATCCTCGCCAGGATGCGTCGACCGTCCCAGAGGCTAGTCCTGCTGGACGGAAGCGGCCGAGTTTGCGCGGAGGCACATCCAGGGCCAGCGCGACTTCTCCCGCGGAAATGTCTCGAACCCGAAGCCGCACCAGGCCACTCTGCACTCCCGCCAGCTTTACCTTGTCGCCTTTTTTGAGCGGAGGCCGAGCGGCGCTGATTACCGGAAAGTCCTCTTGTCCTTTCCTCATTTTTCTCGCGGGAGGCGGGGGTACGCTGTGCAGCCAGTTATCCACTTGAGCATCGCCCGTAAAACTGCCGCCCAATAACTTGCCCTGCAATCTTGACAGCTTGATTTGCGCATCCGTAAGCGAGTAATCCGACGTCACGGTAGTCTTCTTCAGCGCAATCTGATTATCCTGCCAACTTAAATCGCGCAGAGTCAGGGCGCCGGAGGTGGCGAAGTCACTCAATGACCAGTGGCCGCTGCCTTTGAACTCGGCAATGCCCTCGCGAAGGTCATGCCGGCGTGCAATCGCAGCGGCGTCCGCCAGATCCATCCGAGCCTGGTAGCTGCCATCTAAATGTGGATTGCGGAAGTCATTGATATGTCCGCTGGCTTCCGCAGACGAGCGGCCGGAGTTCCACTTGAACGACTTCACGTCAGCGGAATTTGCTCCCAGACTGACGTCAAACTTAGTGCTCCATGCAAAGGGACGGAAATCCTCAAAATTACTCTCGACTTTGCCGAGCGTGAGATGGCTCTCGTAACGTCCCCTCAGGAAGGAGTAGTCCATTTGCGAACTGGTGTCGCTGACCGTGAAATCCAACGGAATCTTGCGATCCGCCCACAGCAGTTCGCCATTGCGCATAATCAGGTGATCGATGGACAGCGCGAAGAGTTGCTCGATCGGAGTATTCTCTCTACTCCTCCGCTCTTCCCTGGGGGCGGGAATATTGGTGGTGCCGTCCGCCGCGATGGCGATGTGAACCACCGGATGATCGAGCGTCATCGAGTAAAAGCCAAACTCGGTTCGCAGAAACGAGATTACCTTTAGTTGCGCAACCAGGCTGTCGGCATGCGCCAGCGGAACGTCGGTTGCAGGCTCCTTGCCATGCACGGTAATGTCGCGCACTTCAACCTGCAGACGGAAAGGAACTATGTGGAAACTGCCAATCTGGGCGCGGCCCCCGGTAATCCGCTCCACTTCTGTAACCATGCGTCGGCGCACATAGGCTTGAAAGGAATCGGTGGTGGTATACCAGAGTGCAGCCAATGTGGCGATTACGCCAACAGCGGTCGCGATCAGCAGATATTTCCACCGGCGTCGCGGCCTGGCGGCAGCTTCAGTCACCGAGTCTGCTCTCCGTCACCCGCTGACCCGGTAGCTCCCGGGACGCTGACTTTGCTCTCCGAGCGTAGCGACTGAAGCCACGAAATCATCAGCTCGTTGACTTTTTCCTGGGTGAGCAGCTCGCGGATTTTTGCGGAGACATCGGCGAGGGGTACGTCCCCAGCGCCGGACTCCTTCAATTGCGGCACGAATTTCTCGCGGTAATACGATTCGATGCTCTTGGAATCAATCTGCACGGCGGGACGCAGGTGAGCGTCTACCAAGCGCATGAGATCAATCTGCTGCTGCACATGCGCGAGCATATCTTTTTCCGACAGCTCGAACTTGCCCAGCACCGCCCGCCAGCCCTCGTCAGATGCCGCTTCCGGATACTGCTTCCGGGCTTCAGCAATACGCGAGGCCGCTTCGCTTGCAGAGGCATGCTGGAAACTAGCCGACTTCATCTGTTCCCCAAGCAGTTCCTGATCAATCAGCCGATCGAGCACGGCGCGCCGGTCGTCGTCCGTAAATTGGTTCAGCGCGCGGCCGTTCATCAGCGCCTCGTAGCACAAGGCTTCGTCCCAGTCGCTCTGCAGAATGATATGTCCGTTGACCGTGGCGACGATGCGATCGATCACCTCGCCCGCCGCAGCAACGGAGGCGAAGATGCTCAAGAACAGGCCGAGCGCAAGCACCACAATCGTTGCTGTGCGAACTCTGTGCATCAGAATGGCTGACCTATGCTGAAAAATAAATTGAAATGCCGCAGGCGCTGGGTCTCAAAAGTCAGCGGCTGTCCGGTAACCGAATCAAACGTAAGCGCCTGGAAATAGCGGGTCGGATTCAAATTGTATCCGAAGTCAAAGCGCAAAGGCCCAATGGGAGTCTTGTAACGCAACCCCATACCGACCGCATGGGAAGTGTAATCATAGCCGGAGTTATTGAAATCAGTGAAGCACTGGGGGTTCGTTGTACCTCCGGTAAGCAGACACTGCGCTGGATCAGGCTGGTGCCAGCGCAGCAGGCCCTTCAGCATGTCATGCGGCGCCGTGAAAACGTTTCCCATATCGTGAAAGACGGCAAAACCGAACCCCTCGCCAAGATAGGGCAGCGAAACAGGAGGCAGCCGCAGTTCGAGATTATTCACAAACAATGCCGTGCCGCCCACCGGAAAGCCAGATGTCGGATCGCGAGGTCCCGCCTGATTTAACCCGAATCCGCGATGGGAGTTGCCGCCCCCGGCGAAGAATTGCTCGGGTAACGGTATCAAGGTAATTCCATTGCATATCGATTCGTTCGTGTGCAAATCGATGGGACAAGCTCCCGGCGGCCTGATTGTGGTTCCCTGAAACGGCTGCTGCACACCAATACTTGTCGAGCGCGCAAATACCCAGCGACGCGCTGCCGCGCCTTTTCTGCCAATGGGGTAATACGTGGAATTCTGGGCCAGCATGCGACCGAAATTGGCTTCTGAACCGAGATAGCTGGAAGAAGCAAAAGCGTCGAGAGTGAAATAGGTTCCTTTCGTGCTTTCCAGTGGATTGTCTCGCTTATCGTGGATGAAGGTGAAACCTGGACCGCCTACGCGCGCCGGAAGAGAGAGAATCGCGATTTCACCGGCGGAGAAGCCCTGCGCGAAGTGGTACGCCTTGACCAGACGAAAATCCATTCGATAGGTCAGCGAATCGGGTCCGGGGCGCGTACCCGGCTCGGTCCCGGAATTCCCGAATTGCTGGCGAAGATCGATCTTCCCCTCCAGGCGCTCGGAAGTGAATGTGGATACGTCAAGACTGTTGTCGTAGAAAACGGTGTACGTCAACTTGAATTTGTCGTTGTCGAACAGCTTTGGAATGGCGTAACTGACCAACCCACGCTGCTGCAGGCGGCCTACGTGCGATTGGAAGGTCAGAGTCTGGTTGCGCCCGCCGAAGTTCAGCCGGGTCACGTCGAATTCCACTCGCGGGCTCACGCCAGTCGTACCCTGGGGCGCGGTCGTTCCGGCCGGCTGTCCAGTCTGGAACTCCAATCCAAGTCCGTACGTGAAGGTGTAGCGCGCGGCCTCTTGTAATTGCACCAGAACATTTTTCTGCGGATCAGTTCCTTCAGGGTTTTGTACGGCCGTATCCACCTGGCTGAAAATGCCCAGATCATAAAGGCGCGTCTGGG
>QIAK01000128.1 GCA_003225515.1 Acidobacteriota bacterium
AAGACGGCTATACCGCAGAGAGTGATGCCGCGATCCTGCTGCAAGGGTTGGATATTCCAGACGAACTGCACTCCCGCAAAATGGGCGAATTGCAAGGTGGCCAGAAAGTTCGCGTGCTCCTTGCGCAGGCCCTGTTTGGACATCCCCAGGCCCTTCTGCTCGACGAACCTACGAACCACCTCGACTTGGATTCGATCCATTGGCTGCAGGGGTTTCTGAATGTCTACGATGGCGTGGTGATTGCGATCTCCCACGACCGTCACTTCCTGAACAGCATTTGTACGCACATCGCCGACATCGACTACCAAACCATCATCACTTACACCGGCAGCTACGACGACATGGTTGTGGCCAAGACGCAGGTGCGCTCGCAGATCGAGTCGCAGAATGCGCAACGCGAAAAGAAGATTTCGCAGTTGAATGAATTTATTGCGCGATTCGCCGCCGGTACGCGGTCGAGCCAGGTGCAATCGCGGCGCAAGGAAGTCGAGCGTCTGCAGGTAACCGAGCTGGCGAAGTCCAACATCCAGCGTCCCTTCATAAAGTTTGAGCAGAAGCGTCCGTCGGGCAAGCACATTCTGGAAGTCGAGCACTTAGGCAAGGCTTACGGTGACAATCAGGTGATCCGCAACTTCACCGCCAGCGTGACCCGCGGCGAACGGATCGCACTCATGGGCCGCAACGGTGCAGGGAAGACCACGCTCTTGAACGCCCTGCTGGCGAACTCACCGACCACACCGAATGCCGAACTGCGCAAGACCAGCGGGTACGACGGACCATTTGTCGACTCCGGCAAAGTGATCTGGGGACACGAAGCGTCAATCGGCTACTTCGCGCAGGATCACCGCAGCCTGATCGAGGCCGGCACGACTGCAATTGAGTGGCTGCATCAGTGGGACGAAGCTGCCGTGACCGAGGAGCTCCGCGGAATTCTCGGGCAAATGCTCTTCCAGCGCGAAGAGGCCACGAAATCTACCAGCGTTCTCTCCGGCGGAGAGGCTGCGCGCCTGCTTTTCTGCAAGCTCATGCTGCAAAAGCCCAACGTGCTGGTGCTCGACGAGCCCACGAACCACCTGGATCTCGAGTCCATTAATGCCTTGAACATTTCTTTGCAGCGATATCAGGGAACGGTCTTCCTCGTCACTCACGATCACGATCTGATCGACGAGGTCGCGACCCGCATCTGGCACTTCGAGAGCGACCACAAAATCACCGATTTCAAGGGCACATACGAGGATTATCAAGCAGCCTTAGTGACAGTTTAGGCATTGCACCATTTTCGCTGCATGTGAATTAATCAGGTTCTCCACAGGATTTCAAACGATTTACTGTTGCGTTTGATGCCCCAAGTTGCAGATAATGTCCGCGAGCGTTATGACGTTGTGTGTTGCCGTGTACAGTCGAACTGATCTGTTGAGAATTCTTCACGTTACACCGCGCCAGTTGGCAAACTGGGAGCGGATTGGTTTAGTGACGTCTGCCGAAGGCTATTCTTTTTCCGATCTCCTCGAAATCAAAAAGGTTCGTGACTTGTGCGCGATGAGCGTACGGCCGGCGGTAATTCGTCAGTCGCTCGATGCCATGCGCAAACAGGCAGCCGGCGTGGAGAAGCCGCTGCTCGAAGCTGGAGCATCGTCGACTGCCAAGCACCGCGTAGCGTTTCGTCATCAAGGCAAACTGCTGGAGCCGATTGCGGGCCAGTTCCTTATGGATTTTTCCGAGCGCGAGAAAGTTCTGACCACTACACCTGTGCCGCGCTCCGAGCCCACTCCACGCGAGAACGAGGTCGCGGCCTGGTTTGCGCGGGGCATTGCACTGGAAGAGGATCCCGGCACTCAGGCCGACGCCATTGCCGCCTACCATCAGGTTCTCGAAATTCAGCCGCAGCATGCGGCGGCGCACATTAACCTGGGCACGCTTTATTACAATCGCCACGAGTTCGGACTCGCCGAAAAGCATTACCGCCACGCCATTGAAGCTGACACCCGCTATGCCCTCGCCTATTTTGATTTAGGCAATGTGCTCGATGAAACCGGCCGCGTGCAGGAAGCCATCCAGACCTACAAGACCGCCCTGCAACTCGCTCCTACGTACGCCGATGCTCATTACAACCTGGCGCTGGCTTTCGAAAAGATCCGCGAGCCCCGCAAGGCGCTGAAACATTGGCAGTCGTACGTGAGGCTCGATACTTAGGGGCCCTGGTCGGTGCACGCCCGCAGCCAAATCAAACGCATCCTGCAAGCGGACGGACTGAAGCTGGTTCACTCCCGCCCCCGCTAATCCTCTCTATCTCTCTGCAACACCGATTGCCGTCCATCCTGAACGGAGCCGTTCTACAGGTGCAGTGAAGGATCTCCCGCGCACGACAGCGGAGCGGCGGAGATCCCTCAATCGGCTGAAAGGCGCAGCCTTTCGGGATGACCCCGTAATGCACACGGACACGGACACGTCACCCTTGAGCCACCATCCACCTCAGCAGTGCTAAAATCATCGGTTTGCCATCTAAGTTCCTGAAGGTGCCCCCATGTCCGAGACGACTCTGCAAGCCGCGGTTCCCACTCCCCTGACCACCCTCACCGAAGACGAAATCCTCTTCCGCGACAATATCCACCAATTCGCGGACGAGAAGATCCGTCCGTTGGTGAAGGAGATGGATGAGAAGGGCGTCTTCGACAAGGATCTGATTCATGATTTTTTTCAGCTGGGACTGATGGGCATCGAAATCCCCGAGCAATACGGCGGAGGCGGCGCCAAGTTCTTCGAAGCGATTCTGGCCGTCGAGGAACTATCGCGCGTGGATGCCTCCTCCGGCGTCATCGTCGACGTGCAGAACACGCTAGTCAACAATGCCCTCCTGCGCTGGGGCAATGAAAATCAGAAGAAGCATTTCCTGCCCAAGCTGGCGACCGAAATCGTCGGCGCGTATGCCCTCAGTGAAGCCGGCTCCGGGTCCGACGCTTTTGCTTTGCAGACTCGCGCCGTGCTCAAAGGCAGCGAGTATGTGCTCAACGGCCGCAAGCTTTGGATCACAAACGCGAAGGAGGCAGGACTTTTTGTACTCTTTGCCACCATCGATCCCAGTGCCGGGTACAAGGGGATAACCGCGTTTCTGATCGAGAAGAATTTCCCTGGATTCACCGTCGGCAAAAAAGAAGACAAGCTCGGCATTCGAGCGTCGTCCACCTGCGAATTGATCCTGGAAGACTGCCGCGTGCCGAAAGAGAATGTGCTCGGCGAGCCCGGCAAAGGCTACAAGATTGCCATCGAGACTCTCAATGAGGGCCGTATCGGCATCGGCGCCCAAATGATTGGCCTCGCCCGCGGAGCCTGGGAATTTGCCTGCAAGTACGCCGTCGAGCGCAAGCAATTCGGCAAGGCTATTGCCGATTTCCAGGGTATTCAGTTTCAAATTGCGCAGATGGCCACCGAGATTGAGGCGGCTCGTCTCATGGTCTACAACTGCGCTCGCATGAAGGATGCCGAAGTGAGTTTCGTGAAGGAAGCAGCCATGACCAAGCTCTTCGCCTCACAGGTCGCCGAGCGCGTGACTTCTCTTGCCATTGAAATTTACGGGGGTTATGGATTCACCAAGGATTATCCGGTCGAGAAGTATTGGCGGGACGCCAAGATCGGCAAGATCTACGAGGGCACGTCGAACATGCAGCTGGCAACCATCGCCAAGCTGGTGCTTGGCAGATAGCCGTCGCCATCTGACCCGGGACTAGCGGCCAAGTTTCTGTCGATTTTACTGCGGTGTGAAATGGAGTTCGACGATCTCCTTGGATTCGGCGCCAGGAGCGAATTTCCACTTGATCACGGCATCTTCCGCCGCTTTGATGAGCACCGGGCTGCCTCCCACGGGTTCGACGGATTTCACGTCACCGTCTGCAGCAACCACAGCCGTCACCCTCACTGTCCCGCCGAGATTCATCCTTTTTGCAATGTCCGGATACGACGGAGCGACTTTCCGGACGATCCTGCGCAGGTTGTCCCCGGAAGCTTGTTGGCCTAAGGCCTTTCCTGCCGGTCCAAAAAGAGATGTTGAAGAGATAAGAAACAGTACCAAAATGTACCGCGTCCGCATGATCGTTCCCTGAGAAAGAGTTTTGGAATACAAGTAACTGCTGCCGATCTTAGGGGATTACGGGCACTCAGAAAAGTGACCGTAGTAACCGGGGTTATCCGCAAACGGTACCATTCTCGAATCAGCTAGTTGCAAGCAAGTTGCTGCACGATTCCTGCCGCAACCAATCCCTCGTGCTCATAATGTGCATCGAGTTGCACATCGCCCATTCTCCATTTTCCAAATGGGAACCCGTAAATCAATCAGCTTCAGTAACTTGCGGGAAATCCTGCTGTTGGTTCCCGGGGTGCAATTCCCAGAGTGCCCGGCAAGCTTCCAGGGACATGATTGGGGGTGCCATTTGACGAGGTTATTCGAGCCTTTACCTGCCGTACCAGCGATCGACGCTCCGGCTTCTTCTAAGAAGCGCGGCTGGCTACCGGTGTTGACCGCTCTGTTTCTAGTCTCCTATGGCTTGATGACCATGCTCATCGTCGAGCAGGGACGAACTATCGAGTCGCAGCGCGTCTTGATTCGCGAACTCTTCCGGGATAGCGCAGAATTATCCGCCACTAAAGCCAAGGCTAGGGAAGAAGCTCAATCCCTCTCGGCCCAGACCCAGGCCCCAGAGATTCAGAACCCGTCGTCCCAGAATCCGTTTTCCCAGTATCCATTGACCCAGCACTCGTCGACCCAGCACCCGTCAACCCAGGCACCAAACATTCAGGCCCCGTCTTCCCAGGCAGCGCCACAACAGCAACGTGCACAGAATCAGTCGGCCAAGCAGAAACCGGACTTCAAGATGCCGTCAAAACCTGAAGCCGATCTGGTGGACGACGTACACACCCTGATCACGATCTAAGTTCGCAGCAGGAGTTCGGATAAGAACGCGATTACAGAACAACTGAATTTGAACAACGCGGCACTTTCATTCTGTGGGCAAGCAGTAAGCGAGCGGAAAGCAGGAAAGTAATGAAGGTCCTGACCCTAGCCTTGTTGTTCAGTCTGCCTGTCTCGCCATGGGGGCCGCAGAAGCCCCTGCGCCAGCCTACCAGCCAAATCGCCAAACACTCCAAAGGTGGACGTTGGTACTTCGCCGCCTCCGGCCACGCCGTCTACTGCTATGGGCCGGTCATGACCATGCCCCGCGCCAACGGAGACCTGCAACGGGTGGCAACATTCTGCCGCGACGGCAGTGCGGTGGTTCCGTTGAAAGACTAGCTTTCCAGAACCGCCGTTCCCGATCACCGTTCTATTGTCCCGAATCCTCAGCCCAAGGGCGCTTGCGTCCTCCATGCGGTCACGCGCATCAAATCCCCATCGTCTCATCTAAAATTGTGCAAACCTGATCGTTGGAGATCAAATGTCCATTCGCCCAGTCAAGCGCCTCATCAAATCCAAGCCCACCCTCGAAGGCGCCGGAGTCCATCTCCGCCGCGCTTTCGGATTCGGCAACACGCACGAGTTCGATCCTTTCCTGCTTCTCGATGACTTCCGCAACGATGTTCCCGAGGATTATCTCGCCGGGTTTCCGTGGCACCCGCATCGCGGCATCGAGACCATCACGTACGTGCTTGCCGGAACCGTCGAGCACGGCGACAGCATGGGCAACCACGGCGCAATCGCAGCGGGCGACGTTCAGTGGATGACCGCCGGCAGCGGCATCATTCACCAGGAGATGCCGAAGGGCGATCCAACCGGCCGCATGCACGGTTTTCAACTATGGGCAAACCTTCCAGCTGCGCAGAAAATGACCGCCCCGCGCTATCAGGAAGTGAAGACCGCCGATATCCCTGAAGTCACCGACGACGATGGCACACATGTCCGCATCGTCTGCGGAAATTTCTGGGGCAAGAAAGGCCCGGTCGACGGCATCGCCACCGATCCCATTTACATTGATGTATCGGTGCCGCCGGGTAAACGAAAAACGCTGCCCGTCGAAACCACGCGGCACGCCTTCGCCTATGTTTTTGCCGGAGACGGAAAATTCTGCAACGCCTCTGGCCCGCTCGCCGTCCCCACCGAAGGCGTAGGCTGGGCTGACGTCAAACCTCCCGCCAATGCCGAGAACCGCTCGCTCGTAATCTTCGATCGCGGCGATGAAGTCGCAGTGCAAGCCGGCGAAGATGGCATCCGTTTCCTGTTAGTCTCGGGTAAGCCGCTGGAAGAGCCAGTCGCCTGGTACGGTCCCATCGTCATGAACACGCAGCAACAACTCCAGCAGGCCTTCCAGGAATTAGAGAAAGGCACGTTCCTGAAGAAGTAGGCCAGCCGCGAAGCGGCGAAAGAATATAGCCCACGGCGTAAGCCGGTGCGTGGGCGAACAAAAAAAGCGAGCCCCGGAGGGCGAAAGAAAGTTCACTGCCGCGGTCCGTTAAATTCCCTCCTGGAAACAATCCCCATGCCCGAACTCCCCGAAGTCGAAACCATCGCCCGCGGCCTCGCCAAACGCGTCACCGGAGACCGCATCGAATCCGTCTGGCTCGGCCCAAAAAAAGAACCTCTGAAATCCCCCGCAACAGAAATCGCCGCAACCCTGGACCACGCCCGTATCGCCGCCATCCGCCGCATGGGCAAACACATCGTTTTCGACTTGGAACGAAACGGTTCCAAACGAAATAAAGCCCAATGGATCGTCCACCTCGGCATGACCGGACATCTGCAAGTCTGCGAGTCCGAGGCCGAAGTCGCCAAGC
>QIAK01000129.1 GCA_003225515.1 Acidobacteriota bacterium
TTGTCGACCCTCGCCGCTTCGGCCGCCTCAGCGTCGCACGGGCCGCAGACTTCGACGCCACCGGAATCGAGCCTCTTGAAGCTGATCTCGAACGCTTTCTACCATTATTCCGCGGCCGCAAGACACCCATCAAAAGCGCGCTGCTCAACCAGAACCTGCTCCGCGGCGTCGGCAATATTTACGCCGATGAATCTTTATTCCGCTCCCATCTCCGTCCCCGCCGTCGAGCCTCAACGATCACTCGCGATCAATTTGGA
>QIAK01000130.1:0-8512 GCA_003225515.1 Acidobacteriota bacterium
CGGCCGTGGGAACTCCCCTCGGGCCCGTGGGTGATGATGCAGGGCTGGTACGATCTCCTGTTCGCGCATTGGGCGGTCGCTCCGGAAATTCTGCGACCGCTTATTCCTGAGCCTCTTGAACTGCAAACCTTCAATGGCCAAGCGTGGGTCAGCGTTACTCCGTTCGATTTGCGCTTGCAACCCCGTGGCCTGCCGCCTCTTTTTCACTTTCCAGAAATGAACTGCCGGACCTATGTTGAGTTCGGCGGCAAGCCAGGAATATTTTTCTTCAGCCTGGATGCAAGGAGCAGACTGGCCGTTTGGGGCGCGAGAACTTTCTATCGATTACCGTACTTTTATGCCGACATAAGGATCCACAAAACAGGCGGCCGTATCGAGTATGGCTCACAGCGGCCCAATGGAAGTGCTGGTTTCAAAGCGTCCTACTCTCCACAAGGAGCGGTACTGCCTATACGCGATTTGGAGACAACGCCTCTATCGAGGCGAGATTCACCACATCCCATGGCCGTTGCAAGATGCAACCTGCGAAATCGAGACCAATCGCGTCGCTGCAAAGTCCGGCATAACTTTGCCGGAGGCTGCTCCACTCTTGCAATTTGCACGCGAATTGGATGTATTGATTTGGCCGTTGAAGCCAGCATGACGCAGGCTGTTTCTGGTGCTGACATCATTGAAGCCAAGTAACGAGAAGTCCCAGGCTGGCAGCAAAGATTGCGGACGTTGTAATCCATCCAAGGACGTTGAGCGCTCTGGTATTCACCCACCTTCCCATGATCTTGCGATCTCTCGTCATCAGCATAATCAGCAACATTAGAAAGGGCGTGGAAATGCCTTGCACGATTGAGGACCATACCAGAGCTTTCATGGGATTGATTCCCAGGAAGTTCAGGACCATCGCCAGCACCGTGAACACGGCGATGGAAGCATTGAATTTCTTCACCTTCGCGGGTGGGAAATGAAGTCCGTGTTTCCAGCCAAACGCCTGGCAAAGATCGTATGCGGCCCCGGCGGTCATGACTGGAACGGCTAAGAAACCGACGCTGAAGACGCCGATGGAAAATAAAACTCCGGCAAGCTTTCCCGCGACAGGAACTAATGCTTGAGCCGCGTCTGCAGCGGTATTAATTTCTGTCCTCCCCGTTTGAAACAGGGTTGCCGCCGTGGACAACATGATGAAATAAGTCACGAGGCTGGCGAACGCGACTCCGGCGCCTACGTCGCGAGCAGAATGCTTAAGTTCTCCCTTGCGACTGCCCTTGCGATCAATGAGCCGCCGCCGGCCCAGGGAAATATCTTCTTCGACTTCTTCAATGGACTGCCAGCTGTATAAATATGCCGACAAAGTAGTACCGATGACTGCGACCAGCAGCGAGAGCGAATGTTTCTCAAAACGAATATGCGGTATGAACGTCCCTTTCAGCACTAATACGAGATCGGGTTTGGCAAGGAAAGCGGCGGCCACGTACGCCAGCAACACCAGCGCCAGCCATCGAAATATTTTCTTGATGAGGTTATACGAACCCATGATTTGCAGGGTCGCCACGACTACGCCGATCGCAATTACCACGATCCAATTCGGAACAGGGACGAGGAGATGAAAGGCGGCTGCCATACCGCCCATATCCGCTCCGGCCTCAATTACATTTCCGATGAGCGCGCAAGTCAGGATGGAGAATAAGAGCCATCGCGGATAATGCTTTCGGATAATGGCGAACAGGCCCTCGCCTGCTACCTGCCCAAGTTTCGACGAGAGATAGACGGCGGCAAACATCATGGGGAGAATGACGGGCACGGTCCACAGGAACGATGTGCCCATGGACGCGCCCACGGCGGCGTAGGTTCCAATCGCGGCGGGGTCGTCGTCAGAAGCTCCGGTGATTAATCCGAGGCCAATCGAACGCAATTTTCCACGCGGAACCGGCTTATCAATGCCCGTCCGCAAACGCTGCGCAACTTCTGGATCAGATTTTCGGCGGTCGAGAGATGGGACGGGATCGGCGGCCATTGCGAGGGGTCAGAGCGGGGGTGCTGCGGTTTAGGATTCTGCAACTTAGAGGTGAGTTGCTGCGTTAGCGTTGGTCGCAAAGACGAGCGGTTTATGGCATTCCGCGCTTCTGATGGAATATATGGGGCGAACTGCATCGACTGTTCAGCAGAATTGTTTCGCAACAACACCTTGGTTTTCTGCGGCATCCTATGGGGTGCTTTGGGGTTTCTGGTTCGGTACACGCAAGCTCAACCCTCCGCAGCGTTATCCGCGACTGGCCCACTTTGAGCAGGGGTCGAAATTGTTCCCTGGAAATCCTGGAGAGAAGAAAAAACAGCGTCTAAAGGAACTATATGCAAACAGGCCATGAGCTTTTTGTGCACGGATTGAATGACATGATGGATGCTGAGCGCCAACTGGTTGAGGCTCTCGGAGAACTTGCCGGAGACTCCTCACGCGAAGATCTAAAAACAGCTTTTGAGCAGCATCGGAGAGAGACCGAAGAGCAGGTCAGACGTCTTGAGCAATGCTTCAAACTTCTCGGGGAAACACCTGAAGACACAGAGTGTCACGGCATTCGTGGATTAGTCGCCGAAAAGAAAGCGTTCTCGGAAGAAGACCCTTCCGAAGACCTGGTCGATGTCTTCAACGTGGGTGCCGCTATCAAGGCGGAGAGCTATGAGATTTGCGAGTACGAATCGTTGGTCGACATGGCTCGGGAAATGAAGCACACAAAAGTGGCGCAATTACTCAATCGAAACTTGAAAGAAGAAAAAGCCACCCTGAAGAAAATGGAAGGGTTCAGCGACAAGGTTAAGCCGAACGAGATGATGAACGAAGAGCAGCGACAGCAAGCGGCCAGCAGTTCGAAATCATCTGGGAGCAGGCGAGCCGCATAAGCGCTGCTCAGGCGCAGACCCTCGGGAACTGGGCCGGGACCATGACTGAGGAGAGTTCTGCGTGGATCGTTACACAGTTACTTGCTCGGAGACGATTTGATGACGAAACAAAAGAGCCCGCATACTCAAACGCAACAAAACACGATACCGGAACAGACCGATCAAGACCCTGAACTGAACGGGTCCGGCGCCGACGATGCGATCTACACCCGGATGGAGGGAGCTGAAACCGGAAGTGATCGCAGCCCGCGTAAATTGCATACCGGCGGCCCACGCCACCATACTCAGCCGGAAGAGACCGCCCACGAAGGGTCGCTATCTACGCGCACTCCGCAGGGACAGGTTCAAGGAATCACTTCTCACTCAGCGGAAGAGGAAAGCGCGCGACAGCGGAAAGTTGTGAAAGACCGCTCTGATGCGACTGCAGGTGTGAACAAATCGAAGTAGGCGCACGGACATCCCGGAGCCCGATCATGCGAGGGGCAGCAGTTCGTCCTCGCGTTCGATCGAACTGCCGTTTTACTCCGCCATTTACGTTTCTTTAAGCGGCCTTGCGGCGAGACGCGCTCGGCATGCCTTCGTCCCAATCAGTCGAGGCGATTACCGCCACTTCGTTCGCAGCCTGGCCGTAAAAGAACAGCGATTCCGGTTCCCCCTCAAATCCATACAGAATCGGAGCGAGCGCTGCCTTCGTAGCTTGAACGGCGTCGAGAGTGCCATGCATCTTGAAGCTGATTGGTTTCTCTCCCGTGCCCTCATAGTCGGTCAGCAGAGACACCCCCGCCACCATTCCTGCATTTACGAAGGCGGCGGTGGCAGCGCCTCTCTTGCCGCGCAATGCGCACCACGTTCCCAGGATTGCGAAATATCCCGTGACCGCGAGATCCAGCCAGGCGTGAACCCGTGGTGAGATCAGCTTGGGAGCGTTACTGAAGGTATCAGGAATCGTCGACTCATCGACTCTGGAAATCCGAGATTGCAATTGCCGGTTCACGCGGCTGACTCCAGATTGCACTTGCTGGCCAAATTCGCGAAGGCCATCAGTTGCATCCTGCATGACCTCAGAAAGTTGGCCTGTCGCATCTTGAACTTTGTTTGCGGTCCGTGCGGTGCGCTTTTTCATGTGTCACCTCTTGTGGAATTAACCATCCTCAATGCTGGATTAGCGTCCCGGATCACTCTTCGACGCGGAGGTTATTGGTCACGGAGAAAACATTCGGCACGCTCTTGGCTTGCATCTCGGCAACTTGCTTATCCATTTGCTTGGCGACAACGCCTTCGAGCGTAACGTGGCCCGAATTGACGATAATGTGAATCGGCGGTACGGCACGCAGGCCATAGGGGCTCAGAACGGTATTGCCGTAGATCGCTCGATAGGTGGCCAGGCGTATCTGATCATCCATGGGAGAGGTCGGCAGGACTTGTATTTGATTGTCTACTCGCTCGACGCCCTCAATGTGTTTCACCGCATTTTCCGCATCCGATTTGAGCGTGGAACGAGCTACCTGGCCCAACAGAGTGACCGTCCCATCGGGAGATACCCGATAAGCCAGATTGTCAAAGACGCCGTAGTAGGGCAGCAGGACCAGTTCGTGGTGCACTTCCTTCGTAATTCTCTCCATGCTCGACGGATTCATACCTTGATTCCGGTTTTCTTGTGCGGGCATGGCTGGTGAATTTGGCTGGTTTTGCGCTTGCATCAGGCCACAGGCCAAAAGGATGACTGAAAATAGAATCTTCATAAAACTCTCCTAGTCTCCCAGTAAAAGCTTAAGCTTGATGCTCTTCAATCAGGCTGCTGGTGTAGGGTTTTTTTAGCTGTCGACATGCTTAGCCTTAGGAGATTCCCGAGAATTCACCCCGAGGGCTTCACGTAACCGCAGAGACGCAGTTAGCCAGACGCATGAATCGGAACAACATAGCCAGGTGCGAGCGCATCTGACTAGCGCTTCCGGAGGCACGTGCTTTTCGCGCTTTGGCCCGGCAACATCACGCCAGTCTCCGGGCATCCAGCTTTTCCAGTTGTTAATTGTCAGATCGCCTGGAGAAAGACCACGATGGGCACCCGCGAATACATGCGCGCAGCGGTGGTGGAGGGGCCTGGAAGCCTGGCCTTTCAGACCGTGGAGCGCCCCAGACCGCAGCGCGGACAGGTTCGGCTGAAACTGCAAGGCTGCGGAGTCTGTGCATCGAATCTTTCCACCTGGATCGGAATGCCGTGGACTCAGTATCCGACGGAGCCTGGCGGCCTCGGTCACGAAGGCTGGGGAGTTATCGATGCAGTGGGAGAAAGCGTGGAGGGATTGCAAATCGGCGATCGCGTTGCCGCCGTTTCGCACCACGCCTATGCCGAGTTCGACGTTGCACCTGAGGCTGCAGTGGTGAAATTACCGGGAACGCTCGGCGGCTCTGATTTTCCGGGAGAGGCTCTGGGATGCGCGATGAACATTTTCAGCCGCAGCCAAATTTCTGCCGGGCAGACAGTGGCCATCGTGGGCATCGGTTTTCTAGGAGCCGTGTTGACCCGGCTGGCGTCGAGAGCCGGGGCTCGCGTAATTGCGATTTCACGGCGGCCTTGTTCGCTGGATACGGCAAGAATCATGGGCGCAGAAGAAACCATTCCCATGTGCGATCACAACAAAATCATCGAGCAGGTGCGGGCTCTTACCGACGGACAATTTTGTGACTGTGTGATTGAAGCGGTCGGGAAACAGTGGCCTCTCGATTTGGCGGCGGAGCTTGTCCGCGAGCGCGGCCGCCTGGTGATCGCTGGATATCACCAGGATGGTCCCCGGCAAGTAAACATGCAGCTGTGGAACTGGAAGGGGCTGGATGTAATCAATGCACACGAGCGCGAGCTTCGCGCCTATGCTGCGGGAATTCGCAAGGCCGTCGATGCGGTGACTAGCAACGTTCTCAATCCTGCTTCTCTTTTCACGCACCGCTTTCCGCTCGAAGACCTGGGTGCGGCGCTCGATGCAACTCGCGACCGTCCAGAAGGTTTTATGAAGGCACTGATCGTTTATGAATGACACGTTATGAATGACACTACGCTGGAGAAGCTAAAACCTGCTGACATCGCCCTGCCGAGGCTGGGTTTCCTGGGAGCAGGGTGGATCGGCAGACAACGCATGGAGTGCATCGCTTCCAGCCGAGCGGGAAATATCGCCTACATTTGCGACAGCTCGCCTGCTGCAATCGATGGAGTTCTGCAAGGCAATCCTGGAGTGAAGGTCGCTCGTGATTTCGATGAGCTTCTCGATGCCGAGTTAGACGGAATCGTAATCGCGACGCCTAGCGCTCTGCACGCCGAACAAAGCATCCGGGCGCTTGAAAGAGGGATGGCAGTATTTTGCCAGAAGCCTTTGGGCCGGAATGCCAGCGAAGTAGCCGCCATTATTCGCGCCGGCGAAAGCGCGAACCGATTGCTCGGAGTCGATCTCTCTTATCGTTTCACGCAGGGCATGCGCCAGGTTCATCGCATGGTCGCCTCAGGCAACATTGGAGAGGTTTATGCCTGCGATCTCGTCTTTCACAACGCCTACGGACCTGACAAGCCGTGGTTTTATGATTCGAGGCTCTCAGGCGGCGGCTGTGTCATGGATCTCGGGGTACATCTCGTCGACCTGGCGCTTTGGACCTTAGGCTTTCCTGCGGTCGAACGAGTTACGAGCAGCTTGTTCGCGGGCGGAAAACGGCTCGAAGAAATTTCCAATCAGGTGGAGGATTACGGAATTGCCACCATCGAGTTAACTTCCGGTGCAGTGGTCCGCCTGGCCTGTTCCTGGAAACTCCCGGTAGGATGCGATGCAATCATCTCGGCTGATTTTTACGGAGCGAAAGGCGGGCTCGCATTTCACAACGTGAATGGCTCGTTTTATGATTTTGTCGCGGAGCAATTCCAGGGAACGTCACGGACAATACTTGCCAGTCCGCCTGACGCCTGGGGTGGACGGGCCGCGGTCGCATGGGCGAGACAACTTCAGCAAGTTGGAGCGTTCGATTCTGAAATCTGCCATGCAATCGAAGTAGCGGCAGTTCTGGACGCGATTTATGGGCGGGACGAATTGCACACGAGTGAGTTGAAGGTGAATATGCCGGCCGAATCGCGGGCCTAAGAGGTCGGCAGCTGAATTCAAACACGGGATGCAATCCAAACTGAATCTGGTCGAACCGAGGATAGCCGTAAAGGCAGATGCCTACGTGTTCGACATTGATGGCACGATTCTGGTCACACGCGACCTGGTTCATTGGAATGGGCTGCACAAGGCGATGCTCGAGGTATATGGCGTCGATACGACGATCGAAGGGATTCCTTACCACGGCAAGACCGACATAGGGATTCTGCGCGCGGCGTTGGAGCGCTGCGGAATCGGCGGATCTGCATTCGAACGTGGACTTCCAGAAGCTCGGGCCGTCATTTGCAGAGAGGTCTCCGCGCATGCAACAGAGATCTTGGGAGACGTCTGCCCGGCGATTCCGGAACTTCTTCTGGAGTTGAGCGCTTCGGGGAAACTGCTGGGAATCGCGTCCGGCAACCTGGAAATCGTGGGATGGCACAAGGTGAATGCGGCCCGAGTTCGTGAGTTTTTCAGCTTCGGCTGCTTTGGAGATCACTCGGAATCGCGCTCGGAGATTTTTGCCAATGCGATCTCCGAGATAAAACGACGCCTGGGTTCGGACGCACGAGCCTGCTTTATTGGGGATACTCCGGAAGACATTCGCGCCGCCCGCCACGTGCAGGCGCAGATAGTTGCGGTTTCAACTGGGACGTATAGCCGGCAGGAGTTAGCCTCACTGACTCCGGATGGGTGCTGCCGGTCATGCACAGAGATGCTGGGCTCGCTCCGCTAAAAAAGTCGTTGCGAGGTAACCAAAGTTATCTCGGTTTAAAGCAGGCCGTTGAAATGCAATTGCCCCAGCTAAGTACATCCATTATGGTAAAGACGTTCGTTTCCCGGTGTCGAGAAAAGTGGCTTTTTACTCCGCAAAGAAGTTTCCCGTGCTCCTGCGGGTGTTGGCGCAGTCCAGGGATTGCTGGCCGGCTTTGTCCGCAATTGCGGCACTGAGCTTGCTGTCGCTGCCATTGACGTTGCTATATCCATTGCCGCTGAAAATCGCGGTCGATAATGTCCTCGGTTCTAAGCCCCTGCCTCCCATAATGCTTCATTTTGTACCCACGGGCCAGAACTCGGCCTCGCCACTGCTGCTGGCTGTGGGAATGCTATTGGCAATTGCGCTGGTCGTGAACATGCAAGGGCTGGCGAGTTGGTGGTTGCAGACGTACACGGGCGAGAGGTTGGTGTGGGATTTCCGCGCCAGACTGCTCAATCACGTGCAGCGCCTTCCCTTACATTTTCACGATCATTATGGAACCACGGATTCCGTCTACCGCATTCAGCATGATGCTCCCGCTATCCAATATGTGGCGATACAGGGAGTGATCCCGCTGATTGCCGCCGTCGCTACTCTGGTGGGCCTGATTTATGTGACCCTGCGGATTGATGTATGGCTGGCACTGGTGGCATTGGCCATCAGTCCGGTCCTATTCTTGCTGACCCTGGCCAGCAGTCGCCTGGTCCGGCAGCGTTCGGTAGCCTTGAAGGAACTGGACAGCCAAGCGATG
>QIAK01000130.1:8533-14105 GCA_003225515.1 Acidobacteriota bacterium
CTCGATTTGTACGCCGCTCCAGCAAGCGGGTTGCAGGGCAAGTGCGGCTCGCCATGTGGCAGGCTGTGTTCAACGTAGTAATCGGTCTCACCATTGCCGGGGGAACGGCGGCGGCGCTGTACATCGGCGTGAAACATGTACGGGCAGGAGTGCTATCGGTCGGATCGCTGCTGGTGGTAATGGCCTACATTGCACAGATTTACCAACCCCTGCAGCTTCTTACGAATAAAATTACGGACCTGCAAGCGTGGCTGGTCAGCCTGGAGCGGACGTTCGTACTGCTCGACCAGAAGCCGGAGATCGCGGAAAGTCTTAGCCCCAAGCCGCTGCTGCGGGCCAAAGGTGACTTTGAGTTCCGCGGAGTTTCTTTTCAGTATGGCGACAGCGGCCGCGGGCTGAAAAACGTTTCGTTCAGCATTCCCGCAGGATCGCGCGTCGGCATTGTGGGCGCAACCGGAGCGGGTAAAACAACGCTGTTGAATCTGATCATGCGATTTTACGATCCTTCCGATGGCCGAGTGCTGCTCGATGGTGTCGACCTTTGCGAGTACAGGATTTCTGACCTGCGCCGGCAATTTGCGGTCGTGCTTCAGGAGCCAGTCCTGTTCGATGCCAGCATTGCTGAAAACATCGCATACGGGAAGCGCGACGCGTCCGATGAGGAAATCGTGGCGGCCGCTAAATCGGCCTGTGCGCATGACTTCATCATGAAACTGTCCAGGCAATATGAGAGCGGCGCGGGCGAGCGCGGCACAGGGCTGTCAGGCGGCGAGCGCCAACGCATCTCTCTGGCTCGCGCTTTTCTGCGAGATAGCCCCATATTGATTCTTGATGAACCCACCAGTTCGGTTGACGTCCAGACCGAGAATTCGATTCTGGCCGCAACCGAGAACCTGATGCAAGGCAGGACTACATTCATGATCGCCCACCGCCTGAACACACTGCGGAGCTGTAATCTGATCCTGGCGTTCGATCAAGGAGAATTGGTCGAGATTCGCAAGCCCGCCGATGATCTCTCGGTGGCTGCCGGGCGCTGAACTGGTTTTTGCGAGCGGGCCGGGGAATCTCCCCTTGCATGCAGTGTCTTAGCGGAGATCCTTCGCTCCGCCTGAAGAACGACTACGCTTAGGATGACAAAGAGGATTGCGCTGCTTATTTTCCGAACAGCACTTCTTATTTTCCAAACAGCACTTCCCTTTCTTCAGGCATCTTCTTTACGAACGAGTATGCGTTTCGTAATTTTTGGCCTGACAGTAAGCTCCTCGTGGGGGAACGGACACGCCACACTCTGGCGAGGATTGTGCAGCGCTCTGGCCAGCGGTGGGCATTCGGTCATATTTTTCGAAAAAGATGTGCCGTATTACAGTCAGCATCGAGACCTGGCGAATCCATCAGGCTACAGTTTGAAGCTTTACCAGGATTGGCAAGAGGTTGCCTCGCAGGCATGTGCCGCTCTGGAGAATGCGGATTGCGCGATGGTTACGTCGTATTGTCCCGATGCGCGCGCTGCTGCCGATCTGCTTCTCTCTTCGAGCGTGCCATCGAAGATGTTTTACGATCTGGATACGCCGGTGACTTTGAACTCTTTGGGGGAACGCGGAGATGTGCCCTACATCCCGAGCTACGGCCTGGAGCCGTTCGATCTGGTATTGAGTTATACGGGAGGAAAGGCGCTGAGTGAACTTCAGAGGCAGTTGGGCGCCCGACGGGTTGCGCCGCTTTACGGCAGTGTGGACCCGGCATTGCACAAGCGTGTGGCGCCTGCTGAGCGGTACTCATCGGACTTCTCCTATCTCGGCACCTATGCGGCTGATCGGCAAACTCAACTGGAAGAGTTGTTTCTGCAGCCGGCCAGGCAATGTCCCGAGAAGGTCTTTCGCATTGGCGGCGCACTTTACCCGCAGGATTTTCCCTGGAGGCAGAATATATATTTCGTGCGCCATCTGCCTCCGCCCGAACATCCTGCTTTTTATTCTTCTTCGAAGCTGACGCTGAATGTGACTCGCGGCACAATGGCTTCCATGGGTTATTGCCCGTCGGGCAGACTGTTTGAGGCCGCAGCCTGTGGCACTCCGATCGTAAGCGACTCATGGGAGGGGCTGGACGAGTTCTTTGAGCCGGGAGAGGAAATTCTGGTGGCGCAGCAGGCAGCGGATGTCACCAATGCTCTTCGGCTGGAAGAAGGAGAGCTAGAAGAGATGGCGAGTCGTGGACAACAGCGAGTTCTAGCCGAACATACGGCGAGACAAAGGGCTGAACAACTGGTGAGCCTGGTCGAGGCGGGAGCATGAGCAGAATTTGGGGTATCGTGCCTGCGGCGGGACTTGGAACTCGCATCCAGCCGCTGGCTTTTTCTAAAGAACTTTTGCCGGTCGGCACGCGTATGGATGCAGATCGCGAGCGTCCGCGCGCAGTGGGAGAGTATCTGGTCGAACGGATGATTCGGGCGGGAGCGACGCACATCTGCTTTGTGGTGTCCCCTGGCAAGGCCGATATCATGCAATATTTCGGCGGGCAGTTGGAGCAGACTGCGATCTGCTACGCGGTCCAGCAAAATCCCAGCGGCCTGTGCGATGCGCTGTTCACCGCGCTGCCATTCATTTCGCCCGAGGACGAAGTCCTGATCGGATTGCCTGATACGATCTGGTTTCCTGCCGACGGTTTCCAGTATTTGCCGCCCCACCGGTTTTCCTTTCTTTTGTTCCCGGTGCGCAGCCCGCAGTTGTTCGACGCCGTTCGTTGCGATGACTCCGGCTCGGTACTTGAGGTTGAAGTAAAGAAGCCGAAGCCGCGCTCGCATTGGGTTTGGGGCGCTTTTCGGATGCCAGGACGTACGCTGTTGATGCTTCACGAACTATGGTCCCGGCGCATTCCGAGAGACGAATATTTCGGCACCCTGGTCAACGCCTATATCGCGCAGGGCGGATTTGTGACCGGCGTAAAGCGGGGAGAGGTCTATGTGGACGTGGGAACGCTGCATGGCTATCGGGAAGCAGTTCGCATCCTACGAGAAACGGATTTGCCGCTGATTGATGCTGCTTAATTTTTGAATGTTGCTTGATTCTTGGCAGGATTATTGCTCCGGACGTCCGATTGAGATGTATTCGAATCCAGCCTGACGGGGATCTTTTGGATCCAGCAAATTGCGCCCGTCAATCACAAGTGGGACATCCATTTCACTCCGCAATCGGGCCCAGTCGAGAGTTCGATATTCCGGCCATTCCGTTAACACGAGCAGGGCCTGGGCCCTATCCGCGGCGGAATACGGATTGTCGCAGTAGGTTAGACGGCCTTCCTGCGGCGGCAAAACTTTTTGCAGCAGCGGCATGGCCTTGGGATCATGAAGGCGGAGTGCTGCACCTTCTTCAATCAGCGCGTCTACCACGCGCAAACTTGGGGACTCGCGGGTGTCGTCTGTACCACCCTTAAACGCAAGGCCCAGCACGGCAATAGTCTTGTCGTGCAGCACCCAAAGCGCCTTTCGCAGTTTCTTCATCAGCACGTCAACGCGCTGTTGATTGATGTTTTCGACTTCTTTCAGCAGAGAGAAGTTGACCCCGTGTTCCTCGGCGAGATAAATGAATGCCCGCAGATCTTTGGGAAAGCAGTAACCTCCGAACCCGATGCCTGCCTGAAGAAAGTCAGGCCCAATTCTAGGATCCATTCCGATCCCCTTGGCAACCTCCGTTACGTCTGCACCGATCGCATCGCAAAGGTCGGCGACCATGTTAATGAACGAGATCTTCATCGAAAGAAAAGAATTAGCGGCGTGTTTGATAATTTCCGCCGTACTCAAGCCGGTCACCACCAGCGGAGATTCAAAGGGACGATAGATTTCCTCGACGATCTGGCGTGCCCGGTCGGAATCTACACCGCAGACGATCCGGTCAGGTTTGAAGATGTTCTTGAGCGCAACCCCTTCCTGCAGAAATTCGGGGTTGGAGGCTACGTCGAACTGAAGGGGCATGCTGCCCTCTGCAGGTCTGGAACCATGATTTCCGTTGCGCGCATAGCGCGAAATTGTGCGCCTGATCCAATGTGCGGTGATTGCCGGCACCGTACTCTTTTCCACGATCAGCTTGTAGCCGTTCAGGTTGTGGGCGATGGTCCGCGCCGCCGATTCAATCTGGCTTAGATCGGCTTCCCCGCTGCTCTTTTGTGGTGTACCCACGCAAAGGAACAGCACTGTGGACTCACGGATGGCTTTCTCCAGATCATCGACGGGAAAGAAACGTTTGCCTAAGTGCTCTTTGAGAAGTGTCTCGAGGCCCGGCTCATAAAAGGGGGCTTCGCCAGCCTGGAGCTGAGAAACCAGAGCTTGCGACGAATCTGCCCCGAGGACGGTCCAACCCATAGCGGCCAGACTGAGAGCCGTGGGCAATCCGACGTGCCCCATGCCGAGGACGGCAATCTTTACGCGCTTGTTGCGGATACGGTTGAGCAGTTGGGTGTCTGTTTTGCCCAAGGGAGACAGGGTAGCAATCTCACCAGCGATCGGTGCGTGACTTGACATTACAATTCTCCACATCGGTACCGCTGAACATTTTTCGCCAAATCCTGTCCTTCGATGCAAATTTCTTTCGCTGCGGTTGTTAGCTGCACGGTACTTCAAAAACATTCGACATCCTCTCTTGCGCAGATTTCATCCAAGGCGCGTAGAAGCTTTCATGCATTCATGCTGACTTCGCTTCCTCGAGAGAACTATGTCCGCCTCATCCGCCGAAAACTTTGATCCCGCCGTTCTGGAGCAGCGTGTCCATGAGCTGGGGGAGTGGTTTCACAATCTAAACCTGCACGGTGTCCCGACTGCTCCCAACCATTTCCTGGGAGACTTTCCCAGCATCAAATGGCGAAAGATTTGTCAGGACATTCCCTTAGATCTTGAAGGCGCCTCCGTACTGGATATCGGGTGCAATGGAGGCTTCTATTCGATTGAGATGAAACGTCGCGGCGCCGGACGCGTGCTGGGCATCGACACCGATGATCGCTATTTGAATCAGGCGCGCTTTGCCGCGCAGACGCTTGGGTTGGACATTGAATTTGAAAAGAGATCGGTGTATGAAGTCGACCGGCTTGCCGGACAATTCGACTACGTTCTGTTCATGGGCGTTTTCTACCATTTGCGCTACCCGCTCCTGGCGCTGGATACGGTGGTGAAGAAGGTTGGGACAAAGTTGATTTTCCAGACTATGGTCCGCGGCTCGGACAAAGTCATACCTTGCGAGAAGGATTATTCCTTCTGGACGAAGGACATTTTTTACAGCCCAGAATTTCCAGCGATGTACTTCATCGAAAAAAGCTACTCGGGAGATCCAACCAATTGGTGGATTCCGAACCGCAACGCCGTCGAATCTATGTTGCGAAGTTCTGGTTTACAGATTATCGGGCATCCGGAAGATGAAACGTGGATCTGCGAACCGTCTCATGTGCAGCGGCACGGCCGCTATATTCTGGACCTCGAGACCGCTGGAGAATTGAAACCCGATGAGGAGGCGAGTCCTGCATGATTGAAGCGGTGATGCTGTGGAATGAGCCTAACAACCTATCGCATTGGGATTTCAAGCTCGATCCT
>QIAK01000131.1 GCA_003225515.1 Acidobacteriota bacterium
AGAACGCTGACCCGGGGCTGGCAAGTTCTGAATATCACGACACTCACGACCGGGTCGCCGGTCGGTGTGTATTCAGGGATTCAGCAGACTGGCGTGGGTGCTGGCGGCACGGACCGTCCGGACCTGGCCTCGATGCCCCATTTTTCTACGAGCCGGGCAGTGCGCGACGACTACTTCGGGCAGGAAGCGAATAATGGTTCGTTCTTTAATATTCCGATCAACATTCCGGGCGGGACTGGACAAATCATGGACGATTTGGAACGCTGAGGCGCGATGTTTTCCGGGGGCCGGGATATCACGATCTGGATTTCGCGCTGATCAAAGACACTCCGTTCAGCCATCGTGGAAATGCGGAGTTTGGAACGCTGGAATTTCGAGCAGAGTTTTTCAATTTGTTCAATGCAGTGAACTTTGGGTTGCCGTCGAACATCCTGCGCGGAAGCGGATTCGGCATCATCAGCAAGACGGCAGGAACGTCTCGGCAGATTCAATTTTCGTTGAAAGTGGTCTATTGAGCACAGGATGAAGCGTCTCACCTCGCTTTTCCTGTGCTCAATGATCACACTGAGCGGGTTTCCTCCGATCCACTCACCACGCAGTTAACTTCACCTCATCCAGCCACACGTTGTAAGCCTGTGGCGGCTGGGCCAAGTCCATTTGAAAAGCTACGTCGATTTCCTCGAGGGTCCAATTCTGCTGGTTGTTGTAGTACGTGTCTACGTTGTAGACCTGATCGTCCACAGTCAGACTGATGTAATGCACCTGATTCCCGACCCGTTCGAATTGCCAGACCAGATGGACCCATGTGTTTGCAGGAGGCGTGTTGCAGGGGAAAGCGGTCTCACGCCAGATTCCTGAAGCATCGTCCCAGATATCCCAGCGGGGGGGATTTTCACCTTTGAAGTTGCACTCCGACCCCCAAACCCAGCGCTGTCCGCCAAATGTCTGGTTGAGATCGAACTCGAGCGCCTGCGGAGCCGTGGGATTATCAACATAGAAATATAGATCGTAGGTGAAGTGGCTGACGTTGTCTCCGCCCGCGACCGCGTTGAAGTAAAGCTCATTGGAATAGCCGTTGGGTCCGCTCATGGTGAACTGGGCGGATTGGCCGTCCATCGCCGGCGAAGATTGGCCTTCGATCATCGACGAGGTCGGCGGATTCGGGTTGCCGGAGGCACAGACTTGACCATCACGTCCCGAGCCCACCGGAAAATCCGCGGCGCATGACTGCCATCCCGGCATGTTCTGGATCCCGCTTATGGTTGACTGCGCCGGCTGCGAGGTTACGGTAACTTTCACGATAGTTGCGGATATGTAGCCTTGATTGTCCTCCGCCATTACTTCCACCGTGTGAGTTCCGGGCGCCACGAAAAGCAGCGTGTTGATCGAATTTGTGAACGTGAAGTACACGGCGAGCTGGTCGACGTAGACGCGCATGAAAAAAATTGGGTTCTTGGGTGTTGCCGAAGCCACCACATTCAGAGGCGAGGGCACACTCGATCCATCGGTCGGATTTGACACCGTGAGTGGAAAGTCATTCGACCCATTCGGATCGGGCGGAGTGCAGGTAGATACCGGCGGGTCGCAGGCAGGAGGTGCAGGCAACTTGCTACTGCTAGGCGACCAAGTGATGGGTACCGGGGGCGTGGACGGATAAGAAGGTTGCGCCGGTGGGGGAGTTGTCGTGGTGGTCGTCATCTTTGAACTCGATCCGCACCCCAGAGACATTACCGTCAACGTGAAGAGGAAAAGTGCTCCAAACAGAGAGGGAATACGGACAGCGGGAGAGACAGCGCGCATTTACCAGCCTCCAATGACTGAATCGCCCAGTACAGGAATCCAGGATCGGAAGCGGCGAACGACAGAATTGCCTCGGGCTTTAAAACTATGAATGTCTCTGATTTTCGTCGCAATACTGCCCGGACCGTAAGAACGGGGCGGGGTTCGCCTTATCGATAGAGGCGGACTCAGGGTAGCGAAGCGGTGTTGTTGGACAGGTGTTGGTGCTGAGATGATTAAAAATGCGAAAAGTCACGGCGAAGCAGCCGGTACGACCCCGTGGACAGCCACAGGCGGATGTCCCTACACCAGCACTAGTCGCCGCTGGCGTGGTGCTGGGTCGGCACTAAGATCAGTCGCGGACGGGCCAGTTCTGACTGTTGCTGTGACGCGGGACCAAACGCGTTCAGGATTGCAATGACGGCCGCGTATGCGGCGAGCACACCCAAACTAACGGATGCAATGACGGTGAGGAAGAGGACTGCGGGCATCAATATCGAGATCACGATCGACCAACCTTGAGAAAATTCAGAGTCTGCTGCAGCGCTTCATCTTTACTTTTCGTCCTTAGCGCGAATCTTCAATCTACCCTGCGTTGACGCTCTGCGCTGTTGACGACTAAGATACGGAGTAGAGCTGTGCAATTCCACTTTCAATCAATTCTGGTTACCTGTCGACATTACGGAAGGGGCATGAACCCCGGCGAATGATGGCGATTACCAAGATCTCTGTCCGGGGGGCCCGGCAGCACAATCTAAAGAACATAGACGTGGAGATCCCACGTAACACCCTGACCGTGGTTACCGGGCTCAGCGGGTCGGGTAAGTCGTCGCTGGCCTTTGACACCATTTATGCCGAGGGGCAGCGCCGTTACGTGGAGACCTTATCAGCTTATGCGCGGCAGTTCCTGGATCAGATGGAACGCCCGGATGTCGATGGAATTGATGGACTTAGCCCGTCGATTTCCATTGAGCAGAAGACCACCAGCCGCAGTCCACGTTCCACCGTCGGCACGATCACCGAAATCTACGATTACCTTCGCCTGTTATTCGCTTCTATCGGGGTGCCGCATTGTCCCAAGTGCGGACGCGCGATCAGCCGGCAGTCCGCCGACCAGATTGTGCAACGGGTGATGGCGCTGACGCCGGAAGATCGGGTCATGGTCATGGCTCCGATTGTCCGGGGCCGCAAAGGCGAATTCAAAAAAGAGATGGAGACGCTCATCAAGCACGGTTATACGCGCGCCCGCATCGATGGCGAGCTGGTCAGCCTGGACGACGAAAGCGTCATTCACCTCGATAAGCGGAAGAACCACACCATTGAAGTCGTGATCGATCGCCTGCTGGTGAAGCCCGGAATTGAGCATCGATTGGAAATGTCAGTGGGTCTGGCGATGAAGCTGGCAGGCGGGCTTGTGCAGGTCGCCGTGGTCGGAGGCGAGGAACAACTCTATTCGGAGAAGCTGGCATGTCCCGATTGCGGCATCAGCGTGCCCCAACTCGAGCCACGGTCTTTTTCCTTTAACAGCATGTATGGAGCGTGTCCGGAGTGCCACGGGCTGGGCAACAAGTACGATTTCGATCCTGCGAAGGTGATCACGGATTGGTCAAAGCCGCTGCTGGAGGGCGGACTGGGGCCGGGATCGGCATCGCAAAATCTGATTCATATGCTGCAGATTTCGTCGGCGGCTTACGGGATTAACTTGAACACTCCCTTTGAGAAGCTTCCTGAAAAAACGCAGGACTTTCTTCTGAATGGCGAGCCGGGCCGGGGTGGGAAGACGGGCTTTCATGGCATCTTCGGATATCTGAAACAAAATCTGGAAGAGTCGACATCTGAAGGCTATCGCGATTGGCTGATGGATCATATGTCGGCAACACAGTGTCCGGCATGCCACGGAAAGCGGTTGCGGCCGGAAAGTCTGGCCGTAAAAGTCAAGGGGATGTCGATTGCCGACTTTACCGCGATGCCGGTGGCGCGGTCGCTGATAGTGTCGCAGGGCATCAAGTTAGCCGGACGCGAAGCTGCGATTGCCGGGCGCGTCATGCACGAGATTGTCGAGCGGCTG
>QIAK01000132.1:0-241 GCA_003225515.1 Acidobacteriota bacterium
CGCTCCGGTGCTCTGATCTCGCAGGTTGATGGCGGTGTCGTTGGCTGAGTCGGAGATCATGACGTAGACGATGGAGTCCGCCTCGTTCGTGGGAAACACGAGCACGCCCGGCGGCAGGGGAGATTGTTGGGTGAATGCCGGCAAAATGTTCAAGCGGGACGCGACATAGGCATAGAGATCAGCCGTCGCCCGCTCATCCCGAGAGAGCTCAACCGGGTAAGAGGCCCAGAATACGCGTCCT
>QIAK01000132.1:271-7245 GCA_003225515.1 Acidobacteriota bacterium
CCTGACCGAACGCTAATGCAACGGACCGTCCGCTGAAATCGATGGCCGCGTTGTGATACGTGAGTGGCTCGCTGTGCGATGGCAGGCCAAGATTAGCCGCGCGGTGGACGATTTGCCAGTGCTCGTCGCGATCGACGGGGCCCGTGACGAGAAGATTGCCTCCTGCGTCGACGTAAGTTAACAGAGCACGCCATGCCGTTTCGGTGAGCGCCTGGGGTGACGGCAAAATGGCGAGCCGCGGTGAGCCGAGTTTGTCGAGCTTATTTTCTGCGATAACTTCCGCCGGCAGGTGCACATCGTAGGCAAGAGCACGAACTGCGTTCTGCTGCGCGGTTAACTGGAAATCCGCGAGAACAGAATATTGTGCGGCTTGCGACGTGATGATTGCGATCGAAGGCAATTGCGGCTCCCGGAGATGCTGCTGCAACTGCGGAGCAAAATTGGCAAATTCGCGGAGCAGCGTGGCTTCCGGTTTCTCGGTGTAATCGGTGCGCACGGCACCGATGGGAGTCTCATTACTTTCCGTCATGTCGGAGTTGGTATTCCAGAGCCACTCGATGGCCCCGGAACCTTGAATGAACGACGCGGCGATCTTTCGTTCAAGGAGGGCGGCCTCGCTTGTAGTTGTGCGGCGGGCGATTTCATCAAGGTTCAGCTCTCGCTGCAGTCCGGTCTCCTGAATCAGCATGGCTTCTCTGGGTTGCTTGGCGGCAAGCGAATCCCACAGGATGTAGTCGTTCTGCCACCAGGAATGATTGGTCGTGAAGTCAACGGATTGTCCCCAGAATGCGGGAGAGAGGCGGTCCTGAATGCCTCCTTCGTCCTGGCCAACGGTGACGAGTTGGTGCGAGCCGGTCGCGCGGATCGTTTCACGCATGGTGCTCGCCCATTGTGCGAAGGATTCTTGCGTGAACAGAAAATAGTCGTGCAAGCGAAGAGAACTTGTTCCGGTATAGACGCCGCGGGGAGTGAATTCGTCTCCAACCGGAAGCGAGATCGTGCCCACGATCGAGTCGGGTGGAACGTTCCAATCCGCGGCAAGTTTCGTGCGATCAGGATAACGCTCGCTCAACCAATGATTCCAGGCCGCTAATTCGATGGGATCGCCATTGGGGCGCGTCTTCCATAGATGCTGCGAAAAGCTGGGTTCGTTGATGAGATCCCATGCGAGGAATGGCACGTCCTGAAAGCGCGCGACAACGGAAGAGATTAACGTCTCCTGGCGGCGTACGGCAGCGGGGTCGAGAAAGGCGTTCGCGCCTCCGAGAACGTCAGGGAGGAAGGCGAAAAAATTGAACTGCACGGGCAATTTATATTTTCGGGCAGTCATCAGATAAGCCTCGAGCGTGCGCAGGGTGCGTTCGTAGGGCTGACCGTTCTCGTCGCAGAATTTATCCCAGCCAGTCCACCATCCGGTGCGGATCATGTTGAGTCCGGCATCGTGAATCTGGCCGAGATCCTGGTTCCAGACGTAGACGTTCGGATGATCAAAGTAGAGGCGTTGCACTTCGCTCGACATGTAAGTGGTGCCGACCACGGCGAGAGGATGGCCGTCGAGTTCGAAATAGTCGCGGTTGACGGAAAGGCGCGGGCCGGAGCGTAGAAGCGATTCGTCACGAATCCAGAAGGCGGAATGGTAAATGGCGCGGACGCGGTCACCTTCCATCAACTGCGCTTCGACAATGTAGAGCCCTTTTCTGTCGGGCGCGGGCAACATCACAGGGTCGCTGGAAACGGGGGCTGTGATGGTTGAGCGGCTCGAGGGCAACGCCTCAGGATAGGAAGTAATTTCCAAGGACAGGGGCGTGTTGGGTTCTACCGCCGCATGCCATTGAATTTGCAGTTCGACTGGCTCGCCTTGCAGATAGAGCGGCAGTACGGGCCGAACGGTAAATTCCTCCGCGCCCTGCAGTGCGCGCTGTGCAAGGGATTGCACGAGCGCGGGATTATCGAAGAAGTCCGAGGAGAGTTCGGCGTTCACGAAAATCCAACGTCCGCCATCAAAACCATTGCGGTAGTGATCGATCTGAAGGAGGGGCGCAGACAGCTTGCGGCCGTCTTTAATTCCCCAGGCGAGAGTGTCGAGCCGGGCATCGATGGAGCCGGCAGAGCCGCCCCGGTGATAAAGATCGACCGCGCTCAAACGGATCACAGGGCTGAAGGCGCGCTTCCAGGTAAAGGCGGAGAGTTGCAATGGCAACTCGGGATTGGGCTTGAATTGCATTCCGTTTGAGCCCGGAGTGTCCTGATACTGATCGATCATGAGCGGGCGTATGAAGCGGACACTGTAATCGCGAAGATGCCACCCAGTGGGATCGCGATAAGCTGCGCGGGTGAACGGCATTCCTCCAATCACGAGAAGATTGCCTCCGCGATCGAGAAATTGTTTGATGGCCGGCCATGCTTCCTCAGGAAAAGCTGACGCATTGGGAAAAACTAGAAGGCGAGTTGCGGGTGGGGAGAGGACATTGCGCAGTTGGTCCACAGCGAGCAGTTGAGCTCCGGGCAACATCGCGGTCAATTGCTGCGTGGATGCGGCGGCTGAGTCGGCGGTTGGAAAGCCTGCTTCGCTAAATATCGCAATCGGTGTAGGGCTAGCTTGACCGAAGAGAGCGGGTTGGCTGATCAGAAATATTACAGTAACGGCCAGGAGTGCTGAATTGCGCATGAGTGTAGCCTGACGAGGAAATTCGAGAGGCCGAAACGCTTGCAGTCTCCGGCAAGGGGAGGTGAATGTCAAGCTAGAGAAACGATTTTGTACGGTATTAATCTATTGTTGCGCCAATAAAGCCACAAAAGCGCGCTCTGGCGATGCTATGATGGCCGCGTTATCTGGTTTACGTTCTCAGGTTGCAACAATCTCTGGAAGGTGGTTTCGGCACCTATGGCAATCGCTTCCCCCAACGCTTCTACCACAGCCACAGCGCCCGGCACGGGACAAGGCTACGGTGGTCCCTTAGCTGTAGTCACCACGCTGTTCTTCATGTGGGGCTTTCTCACTTGCCTGAATGACATTTTGGTTCCCCACCTGAAATCGATTTTCGACCTTACATATGCAGAGGTCATGCTGATCCAGTTCGCGTTCTTTGGCTCTTATTTTCTGTTCTCGATTCCCTCAGCCAAACTGATTGACTGGATTGGGTACCAGCGGTCGATGGTGGCTGGGTTGCTCACCATGGGCGTGGGCGCATTTTTGTTTGTGCCGGCGGCGAGTGCTCCGTCTTTTCCATTATTTCTGGGCGCATTAATCGTGCTTGCGGCGGGAATCACGTGCCTCCAGGTGGCAGCGAATCCTTATGTCACGGTGCTGGGAAAGCCAGAAACAGCTTCGAGCCGGTTGAATCTGACTCAGGCATTCAACTCACTGGGTACATTTCTGGCGCCGTTTTTCGGCGGACTGCTGATTCTCAGCGCAGCTCCAAAGGCCATGGATGAAATACGGGCAATGGCGCCCGACGTTCTGCAAGCCTACCGGTTGCATGAGGCTGCGACGGTCAAAACGCCTTACGTGGGACTGGGTATTGCGCTGGTAGTGCTGGCGGCAGCAATCGGTTCCTTCAAACTGCCGACCATCGAACATGCGCAGCATAAGGTCGGTGAGAAGGTGAACGACTCGATCTGGCGGCATCCGAATTTGATCTTCGGTGCCATCGCCATCTTCGTCTATGTTGGCGGCGAAGTCTCCATCGGGAGCTTTTTGGTGAACTATTTCGGGCAGCCTGAGATTGGCGGACTGACGGAGAAAGTTGCGGCGAGCTTCGTCGCATTCTATTGGGGCGGCGCAATGGTCGGACGGTTCATCGGTTCCGGGCTTCTGCAAAAAATGAGCACGCGGGGCCTCCTTGGTATTTGTGCCGTGTGTGCGGCCGCTCTGGTCGCCATTTCCATGCTGACCACCGGACACACTGCGATGTACAGCATCATCCTAGTGGGTTTTTTCAATTCGATTATGTTCCCCAGCATTTTCACGCTAGGAGTGGCGGAACTCGGTCCGCTGACGGGAGACGGCTCCGGAGTGATGATCATGGCGATTGTTGGAGGCGCCATTATTCCCGTGGCGCAAGGTGCGATTGCCGACCGGATTGGCATCCATCACGCGTTCTTCCTGCCCGTGCTGTGTTACTTGTACATCCTGTTCTTTGCTTTGAGCGGATCGAAACCGAACAGTGAACGCTACGCCAAGGCGTGACGTCGGACAAAAGATCGTACGCTCGCGTGCATCAGATATGATGGCGGGGTGCATAGAATGAATGGTAGGTCCAGGTGTCTGGTATTATGAGCCGCTGCTGCACGAACTACAGGATTAAAACGATTTAGCTATCAATGGCGCAAAAGTCATCACTCTCAAAGCTGTCGCCCAACATATTGGGCTGACCCCCGGAACGGTATCAGCGGTTCTGAACGACTCTCCGTCAGCGCGCTCCATTCCCCAGGCGACCAAAAACCGGATCCGCGCTGCCGCGAAGGAACTCAATTATCGCCCCAACTTTTTCGCCCGCACGCTGCGCAACAAGCGCACCTATACCATCGGAGTGATTGCGGAAGAGATTGGCGACTCTTACGGTTCGCCGATTATCAGCGGCATTGAGCAGTATTTGCGGAAGCGGGATTATTTCTTTCTGACAGTGGTGCATCGTCATGACCCGCTGCTGTTGACTCGATATTCGCAATTACTTTCGGAGCGCGGAGTCGAGGGCATTATTACCGTGGACACGACCGTGCAGGAGGCACCGGCGCTGCCGACCGTTGCCGTGGCCGGACATAAGAAACTGAAGGGCGTTACCAACATCACGCTTGACCACCGCAAGGCTGCCGTACTGGCGCTGAATCACCTGAAAGATATGTCTCACGAGCGCATCGCTTTCATGAAAGGAAATCCCGTGAGCTCGGATGCGCAGGACCGCTGGGACGCTATCTGCCAGGTCGCGGCCGAGATTGGGATGAAGATCGACCCTGATTTAACGGTGCAGATCGACACCGATGACCCGACGCCGAAATTGGGGTATCCCTTTGCCAAACAACTACTAGGACGCAAAAAGCCCTTCACTGCACTGTTTGCCTACAATGACATCTCCGCCATCGGTGCGATTCGCGCATTGCAGGAACAGGGACTGCGCGTTCCGCAGGATGTCTCAGTCATGGGATTCGACGACATTCCAGGCGCTGCGTTTCACACTCCGAGTTTAACGACGGTGCGGCAGCCTTTAAATCGAATGGGAGAAGTGGCGGCGCAGGTTCTATTGGAACGGATTGAAGGCAAGAAGGATTATCCAAGTGAAATCGCCATCGAGCCTGAGCTGGTCGTGAGGGAATCGACCGCCAAGGCTCCGGGGACTACTTAGCCTCTCGGTCGGATATAGTAAGCGCAGAGATTTCCTCTTCATCCATGCCTATCTCTGACGCACCTAACACCGCAACTCCCGCCCTGACACCCGCAGCAAAGTCCGCCAAAGCTCTTACCCTCGCAGCCTATGTTTCATTCTTGCCGATTGGGATCGCGACCGTGCTTCTGGGTCCCATGCTTCCCACCTTGTCAGCGCGATGGTCGTTGAATTATTCCCAGGCAGGCGCGCTTTTCAACGCTCAGTATCTCGCCTCAACTGTGGCCGTTTTACTCTCCGGTGTGCTGGTCTCGAAGTGGGGATTTCGATTTGCGATGAAGGCGGGACTTCTGTTGGCGACGGCCGGCCTGGCGCTATTGCTGTCAGGGCCCAAGTTGCTGGGGATTGCGTGCATCGCGGCTTACGGCGGTGGTCTCGGACTCGCGGTTCCTGCGGCAAATCTGCTTGTGGCGGAAGTGAATCCCGGACGCCGAAGCGCGACCCTGAATCTGCTCAACTTCTGCTGGAGCGCGGGCGCCGTAGCGTCGCCGTTTATGGTGGCTGCGGCTGCAAGAAGTTCACGTATTCCTCTCCTGCTCGGCTTGATTGCAGGATTCATGCTGCTGGTTGCGGTGGGAATAGCGGCGATGCCATCTTCCATCGTGGAACCGGCGGTGATCCGAGACATAAAAGGCAGCCAGGGTTTGGGCATCGAATGGAAGCATCCCGCACTCCCGAGTCTGGCGGGGCTCTTTCTACTCTATGTCGGTACCGAGAACGGGTTTGGATTGTGGGTGGCGACGTATGCGAAAAGCCTGGGCAGCTTGACCCTGACCACGGCGCTGATGACGCCGTCGTTTTTTTACGTTTCATTATTGGCCGGACGATGGCTGGCGCCACTGATGTTGCGGGTGACGAGCGAGGTGAGGCTCGCGCAGGCGGGATTGCTGGTTGCATTTGCAGGCATGGGAGTGATGCTACTCTCGCATGCCTTGCTGGGCGTGGCGCTGAGTGCGTCCCTGGCGGGATTCGGGCTGTCGATTGTGTATCCGATTGCGATCGCGATGTTGTCATTGGAGTTCGGAGCTTCGGCTACTCGAGTAGGATCGTTGCTGTTTACCCTCTCGAATCTCGGCGGCGGATTGCTACCGTGGATCGTCGGAGTTTCTTCGACTCGCTTCGGTACGCTGAGAGCGGGATTAACGGTCCCGCTGATTGGGAGCGCCTTGATGTACGTTCTTTATCTCAGAAAGTGGAAGACGGAGTCTGTGTCGGCCTAGCGGAGCATGCGGCACTCCATGCCGCGTTTTAACGTACCGCTACCCTACGGTGTTCTGGCAACTTCAAGCCGCAATCAGGTGCGCAGGAGTTTCGCTGCCAGCCGCGAGAGCCTGACCAGCCGGTAGAGTGGAAAGAGTGGCTCCGGGAGGTGGACAGCCCGCCAATCTCCAACGCCCGGAGTAAAGACGAGGCGCTCAAGAAATCGCACGCGATCGGCGCGCCGTTCGCGCAGGCGCATCATGAGCTGAAAGTAAGCCACAGATTCCACGTTGAATGAGAAGTCGCTGATGCTGTGAGCTTGAATTTCATCCAGCTGAGCGGGCGTCACGCCATTGTCCGAAAGATTTTTCGCCGCGGCTGGGATGGCAGCGC
>QIAK01000132.1:7318-11407 GCA_003225515.1 Acidobacteriota bacterium
TCCGATCCAATTCCAGTTCAGAGTGGGCAGAGCCATGGTACGAGCAATGTCACACAGCCAGATCAGGCGTCCCCAGACATGTTTGGCCGCGTGCGCCGACAGTACGAGCAGTAAATCCTCCGCCGAGAGCGTCTTCATGGCGTGACCGGCAACCGTGACGCTGACTGCGCGCTGGAACATTCGGTTCATATCAAAATCGGCGGCGTAGAAGCGAGGCTGCACGGCCCATTGTACTTCGAGAAGATTGGGGCCGGCGGCGCCGTCGAAGGCGCATTCGTATCCCGATTTCAGATTCGCCTGTTCTTCTGCCGGGGACAGAGCCAAATGAGGCTTGTAGCCTAGATCGCGGACGGCGTCGCGTACCCGCGGCCAGTCTTGCCGACGGATCAGCAGATCAATATCGCCCGACTGGCGGAGCGCGATGTCACCGTAAACTACTTCTGCCAGCGCCAGACCCTTGTAGGGTATCGCCTCGATGCCGAGCGTCGAGAAGCGATCCATGATTCGAATCAACTCCCGGGAAAGAAACAGGGCTTTATGCAGATTGGCCTGATAGCGCTGCTGTAAAGAGAGCCAGTCCGGGGGCGAAACGATATCCGAAACTGCATTGAGCGCCCGATGAAGAAGCGGCAGGGTGCCATGTTTTTCGGCGAGATCGAAAACAACTTTCCAGCGAATTGGTTGTTGCGACAGATGCCGCAAGCGGTCTGTCTTTTCCTGACCGGAAATCTCAGAACAAGCAGCCAGCAATAGTGACCACTCCGATTCGAGTGTGGGGCTGGGCATGTTATTTGTCGAGCTCGCGGAAGGCAGTCCAGATCACGCGATCGCGCCGGCAGTCGAAGTACCCGCCGACGGTGGCAGCGCCCGGATCTGCACGAGTTTTGCCTGGGCAAGACTTGAATTCGCCCCGGCTAATTTCCTGGCGAGCATGTTGGCCGAGGGTACTCCGGTTCGAGCGAAGGACTTCTCGCAATCCTGCGAGGACGGTCCCCGCATGTTGCCTTCCAGATAGGCAAGACCGGGACAGCGGGAGCAGGTCGCAGCGTGAGTGCACGAGGGGCAAGTCGTCAGATCTTTTAGACGAATGGAACGAACCTCGTTCATCTGCTCGGAGTGCCGCCAGATATCGACAAAACGTTGCTGCCGTACATTTCCGGTGGGAAGAGGAAACTGAACGCAAGGGAAAACTTCTCCATAGGGAGAAACGTAGCAGGCAGTGTGCCCGGCGCTGCAGGGCGTGGATTCGAGTTCGCTCTCGCCCGGAGGCGCAGGGATCGCGCAGTATGCGTCGGCATCGCCCACCAGAGCCGTATCGCGGAAAACCTGCTGCAGCACGCCGTTGCCTACGCCCAGGCCTACGGTGGAACGGTCGCCGTCCATCATGGGGGTAACCGTGGGGTCCAGCGTGCACTCAACGTCGAGTTCCGCAGCCAGCGCGCGAACCCCTGGATAGTCCTGCATGTTCTGAGTCATCAAAACATTGGCGATAATGACCTTGAGACCTTGCGATTTGAGAAAATGGATGGCATCGATGGACCGCTTAAGCGAGCCGGGAACCAGCGTGATTGCGTCGTGAACCTCGGGCCGGTGCGAGTAAATGCTGATCTGGATCGATTCGACGTGAAGGTCGCGAAGCCGCGCGGCCTCACGCTCGCGGATCATAACGGCGTTGGTCTTGAGCTTCACGCAAAACATCAGGCGGCGCGCATGCTCGAGGAGTTCGAAGAAGTCCTTACGCAGAAAAATCTCGCCCCCGCTGAAAGTAAGAATGAAAACGCCCGCGTCGGCCATCTCATCAAGCAGGTGTTTGATCTCGGCGGTAGTCATCTCACCATGATCGTCATGATCGAGATAGCAATGAACGCAGCGTTCGTTGCAGCGATAAGTGAGATCGACTTGCACGCTAAGAGGAATATTCAGCTTCAGCGCCTTCTCTGACATTTCCTGCAGGATTGCGCTCACAGCGATCCTCCGGCGGCCGGGGTGAATGGCGGAATCGGTTCTTCGGAGATTTGAAGTATCTCGTGGTTAGCCAGTTCCCGCGCCAGCGTCTCGGCATCGTGCAAAGCCTCGGCCGGTTCGACTTCAAACTCGTTACAGATGCGGTGCTCGACGATTTCGTCGAGCGGAGTTGCGCCATCGGCAGCCTGCCACAGGATGGTGGCGGTCCGGTTAAGGGTAAACAGTGTCGAGTCGCGTCCGGACATGATCATCATTTCGCCATCCAGACTGCGGGCCGCTACGCGTGGATTACGTGCAAGATAAAGTCGGCTCATCCAATCAGCTCCCACACCCGGGCGTCAGGAACAAAAGTAAGGCGAGACACCGGGATCCGGCTTACGAAGTCGAATGCGGAATGAAATATCATTTGCACGAGTTCCTCATCCTCCGCGAAAAAAAGAAGATTAGCAAGCAGAGATCGAGTCGCCTCTGCAGGAGCGAGAGCATCGATACGATTCTCAGAGCCCTTAGCGAGCAGGTACAGTGCGGTAACGGGGGCGGAAACATTTTCGCCTAGCTTGGCTAATTCACCAGTGAACGGCGTGCCGTAAGCAACGTAACCGGAATCGTGTTTGCGTACGTACGAAATCTCATCGGTCAGAAGCGTGGCGTCAGGCGGAGCCAGGCGCGAGATCGTGGTCTTACCTGCCTCGGAAACGCCCGCGAACAGGAACGCCTTCCCATTGCGGATGGCGCTGGCGGAATGGAGCAGGAAGCCTCCTTGGCGGGCCAGCACAAGCGTGTGGACGATGCGGAGAACGGCATCGATCGAGTAGGGATTTGCCGTCTGCCGAATCCAACCAGTGCGCGCAGCCGGATTCCATTCTGCACGAAAATCTCCGCGCTCAAGGGTCCAGCGCCCCTGATGTTCACTGACGCTCACGACTGCATTCGGATCGGCGAAGCAAGCGGGAGTGAGGTCGATGTCGAATTCAATCTCGGCTTGCCGTTCAGGCTGTTCGGAAGAGGTCACAAAACCGGAATAGCGCTCCTGCAGCATGTCGAGGAAGCCTGGGTCCGTGGTATGCACGCGCACGGGCATGCCCCCGATTTCAATCACCAGGCTAAGCCGTTCGACGGCGGTAGTTAGTTCTGGCAAGGGACGGCTCGATCCTGATTCTGGCGCATTCCATGTACGCCCACAACGATGCGGGCTGCGAAAGTTGACCGTCGCACCACGGCCGCAATTGCCCGCTGGGAAAATCGCAGAGTGCGGCTCGGACGGAAGCAGTTTCCGTTTCGTGAGATGGAAGAGACTCTTCCCAGCAAATCGCGCTCAGGCAGAGGTGGGTCCGGGGCGGGCATGGCGTCCCCGCGGGTCATAATTCCTTCGGCCCGCGGTTGGCTAGCCCTCACGACCCGGTGCACGAACAGGCGCTGGTCGCGGCCGAACAGGACAATGTCCCCCCTGCAAACGGCGTCGCCGGAGATGCGCTCAATCGTGAGCGTGTCTCCCGGCATCACCGTCGGCAGCATGCTCCATCCCGTAACGCCCAGGCGCAAACTACCGGATGAGCATAGAATCTCGCTCGCCAGTTCGCACTTCAGCGCGTTCACGGAATTGGGTGCCGAGTCCACGACTGAGCCTAGGAAACCTTAACTTGGGCGCAATTGATCCCCCCGGGATTCATCTTGCCGCACGAGAGTGCACTGGTGACAAATACTTGTTCGTAGCGAAACGCCGGCTTTTCGTACGGTTTCTTGTTGGTAGCCGGTGTACGCGGAGTGTCGTCGGAGGACTGATTGTTCATAGCCATAAGAAGGACCCTATCTACTGTAACTTTGCCTGAGATGCCTGGATTGCGCATGCGCCATTGCCGGATGTTCCACAGGGCTGATTCGATTGAGTGAAAAAGTATACCTGAGAAGCTCCGGCCAAAGTGCCGCTGCTCACGGTGTTGTCGATAATAATTCCGCCCGTACCGGACGTGGCGGGAGACGCAAAATTTGGCCACGGGCCGGCGTTAAACCAGATAGCTGTGCCGTCGGTGGTAGATCCGCCAACTGTGGTGTTCCAAACGGGAACACTGGCGCCCGAAGTCCCGGCAACGGGTAAGACCTCGACGTTATTGTTGGAGTCGAGAA
>QIAK01000133.1 GCA_003225515.1 Acidobacteriota bacterium
GTCGACCTCGCCGGCCTGAAGTTCACCGGGGCGGGCAAGACTCTCAAATGGCGGCGCGATCTGAATGACGGATTTACCATTCATGTCGAAGTCCCTGCCGGGGCGACTGAGGTCGCCGCCGAGCTCGACTTTCTTTCTCCCGCAACTTTTGAAGGCGGATTTTCCGCCGGTTCTTCCGCCACTGATAAGCTGGCCATCATCAGTTGGAATCAGGTACTCCTCTATCCCAAAGGATGGAAGTCGGATGACATCAACTATTCCGCCAGTTTGAAGTTGCCCGAAGGCTGGAAGTTCGGCACGGCGCTTCCCGTCACAGGCCAGAGTGGAAACGAAATCAAATTCGCAACAGTCTCGCTCACCACGCTGGTTGATTCGCCGGTCATCACCGGAGAATTTCTCAAAGTCGTTCCGCTCGCGCAGGATCCGCTCACCGAAATGGATATTGCCGCCGACAGCGCCGCCGCGCTCGAACCCGCGCAGCAGGTGTGGGACGAGTACAAGAGCTTGGTCGATCAGGCGCAGAAACTTTTCGGTGCCCACCACTACCGCGATTATCACTTTCTTTACACGTTGAGCGATCACGTAGCGCACTTCGGGCTGGAGCATCATGAGTCCGACGACAGCCGCGTGGGCGAACGCGCGCTGGTCGATGACACCGCGCGCAAAATGTCCGCGAGCCTTTTGCCTCACGAGTACGTGCACTCATGGAACGGAAAATTTCGCCGCCCCGCCGGGCTCGCGACTCCTGATTATCAGACGGTTATGCAGGACGATCTTCTCTGGGTTTACGAAGGCCTGACGAACTATCTCGGCGAAGTGCTCACGGCTCGCAGCGGCCTGCTCACGGTCGAACAAGAGCGGCAAGATCTCGCGCGTACTGCCGCCGCGCTCGACCACGTCCCCGGCCGCGAGTGGCGTAGTCTGCAGGATACCGCCGACGCCGCCCCCCAACTCTACTTCGCCCCCGAGGCGTGGTACTCCTGGCGCCGCGGCACCGATTTTTATTCCGAAGACACGTTGAACTGGCTGTGGGTCGACGTGATCATCCGGCAGCAAAGCAAAGGCGCGAAATCGATTGATGACTTCTGCCACCTCTTTCACGGTGCGCCCAGCACTGCGCCAATGGTTAAGCCCTACACGTTCGATGATGTCGTCAGTACGCTCAATCAGGTCGTTCCCTATAACTGGCGCGGCTTCTGGACCGAGCGCCTCACCAACCACGGACCCGGCGCGCCGCTCGGCGGAATCGAAGGCAGCGGATGGAAAGTGGTGTACGACGGAACGCCTTCCGAAATGAGCAGCAGCGCCACGGGCATGTACCATTTCGTGGACGCCGCGTACTCGCTCGGCTTGCAACTAAACGATGACGGCGGAGTCAGCGACACCATTGAAGGCATGCCCGCCGCGAAAGCCGGCATCGGCCCCGGGATGAAAATCGTCGCTGTAAACGGCCGCCGTTTCGCAGGCGAAGTCCTGCGCGAGGCCTTGAAAGCAGCGAAGAATAAACCCGCGCCAATCGAGTTGCTGGTTGAAAACACCGAGTACTACAAGACATACAAGATCGACTAGCACGGTGGCGAAAAATATCCACACTTGGTGCGCGACGACTCCAAACCAGATTTGCTCAGCGAAATTCTGAAAGCAAAGTAGCCAGTCTCAAATCTCGCAGGTCATCTCAGATGTCATCCTGAATTTCATCTGGAATGTCATCTTCAAGTGGGCGCAAGCCCTCATGGAAGTCGTCGCCGATCTTCGACACCCCGCCGTTCGGAATCACATCAGCGTCAACGCTGGATGCCTGTTAGCATATCTCCGACTTGGCCAAACCAGTGAAAAATCATATAGCAATTTTCGCCCTGATCACCATTTCTATCTGCGCCATCCCTGTCTGCACCACCGCTTCGGCGCAATCCATCATCGGCTTTACCCCCAGCTCCGCCGCCCACGAAACCGAAGTCGAAACTAAGTACAAGTCCATTCCCTCTGCGGACGAAGAACGCCGCCAGCATCGCATCTTCACCGCCGAGCCCCACATCGCCGGATCGAAGCGCAATAACGAACTCGCGGAATACATTCGGGACGAGTGGAAGAAACAAGGACTCGAAGACGTCATCATCCGCCGCTACGACGTCTACGGCACCAATCCCAAAAGCGCCTCACTGGAGATGATCGCGCCAACGCACTTTCAGGCCACGCTGCGCGAAACCCCGCTTCCCGGCGACGATGATTCCAAGAATCCCGCCATCAGCAGCGCCTGGCTTGGGATGTCGATTTCCGGCGAAGTCACCGCGCCGGTGGTCTACGCGCACAGCGGCAATCCCGAAGATTACGATCTCCTTCGCAAGAACGGCATCAGCGTCAAAGGCAAGATCGTCCTCGCGCGCTACTCCAATCCCTACAGCTATCGCGGATTCAAAGCCCTCACCGCCCAGCGCGAAGGCGCTGCCGCGCTTTTGATTTACAGCGATCCCGCCGAGGACGGTTACAAGAAAGGCAAAGTCGATCCCGACGGTCCCTGGGGCCCCGAGTATAAAATTCAGCGTGGCGCCATCACCTACGACTTCATAGTCCCCGGCGACCCGACCACGCCTGGATGGGCCTCAATCGCCGGCGCAAAACGCATTCCGATTGAGGACGCAGTCTCCGCGCCGAAAATTATGGCGATGCCGATCTCCTGGCACGACGCCAAGCCGCTGCTCGAAAACATGGACGGCCCCCTCGCCCCAAAAGAATGGGGCGGCGGGTTACCGATCGAGTATCACCTGGGCGGCGAGCGCGTGAAGGCTCACCTGAAAATTGAAATGGACAACCGCATCGAGCCCTACTACGTCGTTGAAGGCCGCATCCGCGGCTCCGAACTTCCCGACGAATGGGTCGTGCTCGGCAATCATCGCGATGCCTGGGTTTTCGGGGGCGTTGATCCATCGAGCGGCACGGCGTCGATGATGGAATTGACCCGCGCCCTCGGCAAGCTGGCTAAAGATGGCATGCGCCCGCGCCGTACTCTCGTGGTCTGCAGCTGGGATGGAGAAGAGGTCGGGCTCACCGGGTCCACGGAATGGGGAGAGCAATTCGCCGATGAACTGCGCAGCAAGGCGGTCGCTTACATCAACGTCGACGAAGCAACTTCCGGCCCCAACTTTCACGGGCAGGCGGTAGCATCGCTTTCGCCTATGCTGGTCGAAACCAGCCGCAGCCTTCAAGATCCTTCCGGCAAAAGTCTTTATGACGCGTGGAAGGCCACAGCAGAGCGCGAAAAAGAAGAGGGCAAGCAATCCGGACAGATGAACGATTCGGGAGTCAAGGATTCCGGTCTCGCCGACACGCGGATCGGCAGCGGTTCGGACCACACCGTATTCCTGAACTTCATCGGTATGCCCATCATCGGCCTGCAGTTCGACGGAGACTACGGCGTCTACCACTCGGGCTACGACGATTTCTACTGGATGAATCACTTCGGCGATCCCGGCTATCGCTATCACACACTGATGTCACAGCTGTGGGGCGTAACGGCGCTGCGACTGGCGAACTCCGATCTGCTGCCTTTTGATTTCGCGAGCTATGCCAGCAACATCCGCCGCTTCGTAGACGATCTTGTAAGCAACAACAAATCTGTCATGCCCACCGGAGGAGCTACGCCGCTGGACCTGGCTGAAGTCAGAAGGCAAATCGATGCATTCGAAGCAGCAGGAAAGAAACTGAACGATTCACTGATCCGCAAGCTCGCCTCAGGTCCAATCGATCCTAAACTGGCGCTGACTGTAAACCGCGGCATGATGCAAGTCGAGCGCAACTGGCTGAACCCCGACGGCATCCCCGGCCGTCCCTGGTTCAAGCATATCCTCTACGGAGCGCGCTTCACCTACGCCCACCTGGAACTACCAGGATTGACAGAAGCAGTGGAAGGAAGAGACTGGCCCACCGCCAAGCAGCAGGCAGAAGTCCTGCAGCGTGCTCTGGAGAAAAATACAGCCTTGCTCAATGAACTCAATGCGAGTGTCAATCCATAGGTTATTGGGGATTGGCTCTGGGTTTCTCCGCGACTCTGCGGATTTCCTCAGTCTCTGCGGGTAAAGTGTTTTGATTTTCCGGCAAGAAGCAAGAGAGCTTTCTACTGAGAGGCCCGGTCGGACTTCCCTGGAAAAGTTGCTTCGTGAAAGATCCACCGTAACGCGTCGGAAACCTCAGTTACTCGGAATCCTTCATGTTGATCCGCGTCTGATATCGACGACCGTCCCGCCGGAACCACGCCAACACGTCGGCGTCCAGACGCAATGTCACTGGCTTCTTGATGGGCTTGTAGAACTCCAGAACGTCACCCATCGAAACCGAACGGCCCTTTGAGGTTTTGACCGATGCCGACACGCTCGGACCTTTTCGCCGTCCCAACTTACTCTGCGCGGCGCCACTTGTAGTGAGCCTCCTATTGGAGCGGCTCTTAGTAACTTGTTTCTTCTGTGCCATAAATCCCACTATACTTATACGAATGTACGTACGCAATCACGTATAAACGTGCTCCCGCAGTAACACTCCTGCAAGTCTCAGCCCGCAGCCGCTTCCTCCAGCGGAACGTCTTCATCCTCCATGAACTGGAAGACCTCCTGCGGCACTGGATTTTGCCACACTGGCGCGAATGACTGGCGGTGCAGAGGCGTCGGTCCCCACTCGCGCAGAGCAGCCAGGTGGCGAGGCGTGCTGTAACCCTTGTGCGATGCGAGTCCGTACGCTGGAAAAACTGCGTCCCATTCGCACATGATGCGATCGCGCTCCACCTTGGCCAGAATGGACGCGGCTGCGATGGATGCCGACAGCGCGTCACCATGAATGATTGGAAACTGCGGCTGCTCGCAGTCCAGACGAAGGGCGTCGACCAGCAAGTGATCCGCTGCAGGTGTAAGACGCATGACCGCGTCACGCATGGCCGCTCGTGATGCGTGATAGATGTTGATCTGATCGATGCGCGCCGCATCCACGGCAGCGACAGCCCAGGCGATCGCGTGTTCGCGAATGCGCTCCGCCAGCACCTCTCGCCGCTCACGCGCGCACCCGATACGCCGGATCAAGGATCACGGCGGCCGCTACGACGCAACCGAAGAGTGAGCCGCGGCCTACTTCATCTACCCCTGCCACCAACTGCGCACCCGTTGCCCATGCTTTATTTTCGTAGCGCAACGTGCAGCGCAGTTTTTTCAGCAGTTTTAGTTTTGCCGCGGAGGGCGACAGCGTTCGGGCAGGCGGTGACTTCAGTACAGGCATCAGAGAAGATGAAACGGTTTCCACCATCTTCGTCCAGAGCACGAAAACGTGCAAGCAAAGTTTCACCGCCGCGAAAGGAAAAATCGCTCTCGCTTCGCCTGGCTCGCGGCCGGCCTGAGAATGACAAGCGCACCATCGACCCTTTGCCTTACGCCACTTACAGGCCACGCCGCCCAATGCTGGTAATGGCACCTGGTAACCCCACTCAGGATTACTGACGTACATTGTCCGGCAGTACATGTACTGGTAACTTCGCCTCAGTCAGAACGCAGTGCGAGCGAGGTACCCTTGGAGAATAAATCCAACACACCACCAGAGGACGGCTTCCTGACAGGCAAGATG
>QIAK01000134.1 GCA_003225515.1 Acidobacteriota bacterium
CTGTGTAGAGAGTTCCGCGGCAGCCGCCGTCCAGTCGACGCTGTAGTGCAGGTCAATATCGAAATTTGTGACGACAGGACGTCCCTGGCGGGTCATGTAAGCTTTCGATGGAAAGTACGTTTGCTCGAGATATTGCAAGTCACTGACGAGCGCCTGCTGTGCTGAGCAACCCGTGCAGGAATCCCATTTGATCGCGCCCTGATCAATCATGATGGCGAAGGTAAACCCGGGATGGCTCTCCGCCTCGGCCATGATCAGCTTGGTCGCCTGATCTTCGTTGTTTCCGGCACCATACCAGTCGACGATCACACCATCGATTCCGCGGCTAACCATGTCTGTGACTTGGGCGTGGACATGAGCTGCGTCAGTGGAACTGTAGCCCACGTTCATATGGTTCGAGCCTCCGAACCAGACCATCAGATGGGCGTAGATATTGGTCGTGGCACCCGAATAAAGCAGCGAGTGGACGTCTACTTTACTCACATTGCTGGCGCCGGAATTCCCGTTGGTCTGACTTGCAAAGCTGTTCGCGGCACTCGTGTTATTGGCTTTTTGTGCCGTGAGAGTGGTTGTGGGTACAACGTAGTTGCCAGCGAGGCACACACCCGTCGCGGACAGCAGCAGAACTGCAGCACAGAACGCTATTCGACACATCTTTCCTCAGGAGCGGAGGGACCGAGGTCACACATCAGCGAGTTCCGGAGGGAGGCACGCCGCGCCTGTAGATTCCCCCGAGCCCGCCTTCTTTCTGGGACAGACTTTCTGGGACTTTCTGAAAAGCTTTTCTGGGACTTGCTGGAACTACTTTCTGGGACGAACTGCTTTCCAAACTCGACAGGAGCTTAGTGCGGAAGCGATTCTAATGAAAAGATCACGTTAGTCCACGTACTAATGGGCGAGGACCTTGCATGCCATTGGCTATCTAAATACTGGACGTAATGGACCGCTTATTCTCTGCCCACCGCGATTGCAGCAACCTCCTTTATCAATCCAAAACTGAGCATTGAACCGTGATTCAGCGCGGCTGAGCTGTTGCAAAACCCATGTAGAGGGATGCTAAAGTCTTCGCTTTCAAAGGATTGGGGTTTTCCCTGAGACGATCCAAGCCAACATTCGTAGCGAGGAATTCATCCAAATTACGCCCTAGTACATCAGCAACTCGAGGATGGGAGACTGAATGACTGTGACTCAAGAGCTCCGCTCTTATATCGTGGCAGGAGTAATCGCCTTTCTGTTGGCGCTATGCGGTTGCCAGGGACTCAAGCAATCCTCAACCCCCACTACACCGCCACCTCCCCCACCTCCGCCCAACCCGGGGATTGCCTCCATCAATCACATCATCTTCATGGCACAGGAGAACCGCTCGTTCGATACCTACTTCGGCCAACTTCCAGCCTATTGGGCGGCGAATGGCTACCCTTCCCAGCAGTTCGACGGCATGCCGCAAGGCGCAGCGAATCCCAGCTTCGACGGAAGCACGAGCGTGTCTGCTTTCCATCTTGCGAGCGAGTGTATGGAGAATCTCAGTCCTTCCTGGGATGAGAGCCACGTCGATTGGAACCGCACAGAGCCGATCTCGCCCACCGCCGCCATGGATGGTTATGTCTACAACGCTGCAAAGTTTGCGATGGATGACGGATTCACAGACACAACTGGCCTTCGTGCCATGGGCTATTACGACGAGAGTGACTTGAATTACTACTACTTCATGGCCTCGAACTTCGCTACATCCGATCGCTGGTTCGCCCCCGTCATGGATCGTACTCAGGTCAACCGGCTGTATCTGTTTGCGGCCACCTCGCAAGGCTATGCGTACCCTCCCGGAACGAATGCGGCCGACAATGCGCCGCTCACCGCACCTACGATTTTCGACGCGCTGCAGAAAGCAGGCGTGACCTGGAAGGTGTACTACACGGATGACATCTGCTCAACCAGTCCAGGAGACACGCGTGGACCACGTGGAGCGATTACGGGCAACGCCTCAACCCCGGCCTCAGGCGGGCCGTGCACGTATCTGACGCAGTTTGCCGCGTATCTGCCGCCGAATGTTATGCCGGCCAATGTCGTGCCGGTTTCGCAATACCTCACTGACGTTCAGAATGGGACGTTACCCGCAGTCTCGTTCATCGAGACTGGATATCTGTCTCAGCGAGATGAGCACCCCAGTTCTGGTACGAACATTCAAACGGGCGCTGCTTACGTTGAGAGTCTCATCAACCCGCTGATGTCGAGCCCGTCGTGGAAGGATTCCGCTTTTATTCTTACGTACGACGAACCCGGCGGAACGTACGATCACGTTCCCCCAGTTCCGGCGGTAAGTCCGGATGGCATTCCACCTAAAGATCTCCAGCCGAATGATATCTGTACCAAGGGAACGGGAATGGTTTGCGACTTCACAGTCACCGGATTCCGGGTGCCCCTGCTGGTGGTTTCCCCATTCACCAAGAAGAACTACGTTTCGCACACGATTGCCGATTACACCGCAATCCTCAAATTCATCGAGACCCGTTTCAACGTGCCGTCCCTCACAAAACGGGATGCCGCGCAGATGGATATGACCGAGTTCTTCGACTTCCAGAACGTGCCGTGGGCCACGCCCCCGAGTCAGGTGCCAACGCAGGCAACCGGTGGAGCTTGCAACGCCCAAGTGCTGCAGTAGAGAGTCGATCTTCGCCTGAAAAGAGACGCAACGAAGGCGCGACTGACCCAGCAGGTCAACCCGCGGAAGATAGTTACATAAGGGAAGGCTGTACCTTCAAGTCCGTCGCTACAGCCCATCTTTTATCTGCCTTGTGAATCGATGGTGAGGTTGCGAGCCACGTAACGTGAATTCTCAAAATTGGCCACCACGGTGACGACTGCGCCGGGATGAAGGTTGTCATCCGGTGTGACCGAAGGGTCAAGATAGACCTCATATGTCTTGTGGTCCGTGGAAGAATTAATTACGAGTAAGCCCGTGCGCAGGTCAATATGCACAATCTGCCCCGCGAACGTGTAGCGGGTTCCGGGAAGAGCGAGAATCGATATCTCACGCGCTATCTCACGACCGTTGCCCTCGGAACTGAACTTTATCGCCACCAGAGATCCAGACGTTAGTACGTTGGCCGAAACTGCCCGATTGCCCTGGAAAAATTTGGTTGAGGAATTTAGCCGCACGCGGACGGCTTCGGGAGAGATCGAGTCACGAATCGTGAGTTCGCCATGATCGGCTCTGTATTTCGTTACTACTCCTTGACTCTCACCGATTGCCTGCGTTGTCTTCAGCCGGATGCTCCGGGCGAAGACCGTATCGCCGTCGAGTAGGGTATCGAGATAAACGCGGTCTCCCACTTTCAAGTCAGCAATCGTCGCTTCCGCTCCCGCGCGATAAACGCGAGTACGTGGATCGAACAGGACGTTCATCTTACTTCCGCCGAAGACTCTCACTGTAACCTGATCCCGGACGCGATCTAATCGCTCGACCGTGCCTCCGATAAGTGTTGCCTTTGCGTGAGGCACCGGGGGCAGGTCGGGAATCAAGCTGGCGGGATCAGCGACAATATCCGCATCATTCGAGGTGTCGGAGTCGCTTGGAACGGGCTTAATACTCATGTCACCCGCTGAAATCGTGCCAGACGTCGCTGCCGAGGCGGGGGGCTCCGAAGGAGCTTGCGCATAGAGAAAGCTGCTCACAAGCAGGCCGCTGAACGCGAATTTTGCTACAAAATTCATGCAGCTTCTATTCCTTATTTCAAGGGAGTGTCTTCCCAAGGCATCCATTTGGATGCAGGCGACGCCCCCAAGGTAGTCACAAATCCCATCGTAAGAGTCATATGGCGGGGTTTCCTCGGCAAACAAATGGCCTTGAATAGCATCGAAATGTGGCCTCAACTTGAAGAATTTTGTCCAAAGGAAGCGGGACACCATGCTTGGGAAGCGCTGGCTAGGCACGGGTTTGATTGCTATTGTGGCGGCTGCCATGGGGTCGCAGTGCGCACAGGCCCGGGACATCAAAATTACGATTCCCAAACGGAGCACGCTGACTCCGGTACAGCGTTTGAACCGGGAAGGCGTGGAAGCCGTTCGCAAGCATAAATATGCGAAGGCGGAGCAGCTTTTTTATAAGGCGTACCTCTTCGATCCTGACGATTCCTTCACCCTCAACAATCTTGGCTATATTGCGGAACTGCAAGGGCAGATCGATCGGGCACAGCACTTCTATGCTCTTTCGGCTGAGCAGCCTAGTGACGCAGTGATCGATCTCGCCAGCGCGCGGCGCGTGGAAGGCCGTCCTATGAAGGATGCACTCGCGATGACCGACCAGCCGCTGCAAATGAATCATGCCAACGTTGAGGCGGTACGTTTGCTATCGCAAGGACGCGCTCCGGAAGCTGACTTGCTGCTGCAGGACACCCTAAAAGCAGACTCACAAAACGTTTTCACGCTAAATAACATGGGCGTGGCCAAAGAGATGGAAGGCGAGGACCAGGAAGCCCTGAAATATTACGACGAAGCGGCGGCTACCCATTCGGACGCGGCTGCTGTCGTGACGGCGGACCGGACCTGGAGAGGTCGCTCGGTCAGTGAAATGGCGCGTCAGAATGCAAAAGCCTTGCGCGATTACCTCGGCCGGGCAAAGGACGTTGCCGAGCAGGTGCAGGAATTGAACCTGCGCGGCGTTTCTGCCGTGAATCGCAATGACTTGCGCTCTGCCGATGCGAATTTTCGTAAGGCATATGCCCTGAATCCAAACGACGCATTCACGCTCAACAACATTGGCTATGTGTCGGAGATGGAAGGCGACCCGGAAACAGCTCAGTTCTTCTATGATCGGGCCCGACAGTCGGGCGGAGCTAATGCCATTGTCGGAGTTGCCACGCGACGCACGGAAGAGGGCCGAAAACTCTTCGCAGTTGCCATGGACAGCAACAGCAGGGTCGATGCGAAGGTCACGCGGGAGCGTGATGCCCTGAGGCGCCAGAATGAACCAGTTGTGCTGCGGCGCCGGGATAACAGTATCGTGGACGAATCGGCTCCGCAATCGGCTTCCCCCGAAAGCAGCCTGCCGCCACAATAACGACAAACCGGATCGGCAAGGCGAGCTGGGTCGAGCCTAGGAATCGCTTTCCTGGAATCGTCCGATGTCCGACTCAGGATCGTAAAAAATGTGGCGCAGTAGGTTGGTCAGGTATCGCGACAAAGTATTCACATTTGTGTGATACCAGCAGCACCGTGTCATGGACGGCGACAATCCGCAAATAAACTGAAAGCTATCGAGATCAGCGGGAGGCTTGGCCAGCATCGCGGCCGCCATTCGGTGATTGCCGTCCAGAATTGTCAAAGGGCTGCGCTCATCGATACCAATCAGCAAGACCGTAGGATTCACGAGATTCACACTGACTGAGCTCGTCATGCGGTCAAGTTTCCGGAAGAACTCGTCCTCCGGAGTCTCCTCCCACCGCAGGCGCAGCGACTCAATCATATCGGTCAAGTAATAGCTGCCTTCTGCCACGCGCCGCCATTGAGCTCGAGGGAAAAACCGTATCCGGGCCAAATCGCTGGGCGCCAGCTCCACCTGGAACCATTGCGTATCGTCGGGCAGCTCGCGCCACATCGCTCCACGCCGAAGAAACAACAGCGCGCGGCGCAGAGCGTTCTCGCGATGACTATCGAGGTCCGGATTGCGAACCAGATGACCGAACTCCTGGCGGTATTCTTCAAACTCAGGATGATGAAATTCACTTCGCAGGAATTCGGCGATTACTTCCTGCTCATTCAACGAACGAATCACTTTCAAGCCGGGATAGGTGCGCACGTCTTCCAGAGGTGAGATTTCACGGCGCAGCAGCGGCAACGCAACCGTCGCCATCAGAATCAGCATGAGCAGAAGCTGCACGAAAATCACTTGCCTTAAGCTCTGGTGGAAGACGCAAATGCCGAGAACCAGCGCACCGCTGAACGCCAACTGCGCCCAGCTCGTATTGGCGATCTTCCGTGACATTTCATACGTGATCATCACTGAACTCAGCGAATAGATTCCGGTGGTGACGGCGTAGAGAATCAGCAGGGCCGCCAATCCCCCATAGTTCCCCAATTCAAAGTGCGCCCCGAACAGGATTCTCCACAAGAAGCTCGGGATTGCCCAGAGACCCAGAATCAGCACAGACAGGATGAGAAATACCAGTCCCAGCGACATGAACAGGACAGGCCGAGCCTCGCGGTCGCTGGAGCGGGCCGCTGCCGAAACCGGAAACATGGTATTGACCACCGACCAGGCGCACATATTCACCAGCCTACCGACCAGCGACACGGCCGCATAGATGCCGGCCTCATCGGAGGCGAAGAAATGTTTTACCAACACGATGTCGAAGTTATTGATGATGGCCTGGCCCGAGAAAATTACGATCGCCTGCACCCCTTCTTCAAAAGGTATGGTGAAGAGGCCAGGCCTTAGTGGATGCAGGCCGGGACTGGGGTTTGCGCAGAAATAAGAGGCGATCACGGCGATAACGCTGGCCAGCACGGCACCCTTCACACCCAGTCCGATACGGATGAGTAAAAACGCCCCGCCGAGTCGGACCAGTCCCTCCAACATGAAGTTGACAGCCAGGGGGCCAAACGCATGCACTCCTTGGATGTAACCACGCCGAACTCCAAGGGGAATGTAAAAAGCCGTTCCCAGCGCCAGCAGAGAAATCAGGACATGATCCGGCAGGTTCAAGTACGCCATCAGGACGCTTTTGAAAACGAACAAGACCAGCCCCAGGGCAATTCCGCAAACCCATGCAC
>QIAK01000135.1:0-6458 GCA_003225515.1 Acidobacteriota bacterium
CGATATAGTCACGAATGTCTTTCAGCGTTTCGGGATCGACAACGCGCTCGTCGTTAGTGGGATCGAAGACGGGCCCACGCGTGTCGTCGGCAATCTTAAAACCGCGCCGGTCCCGACCTGGAATGCCATAACGAAAGCGTCCAAGGTGATCGGCCCATACGGGCAAATGTTCAGCGCTATGCCAAAGAAAAAAATATCCTGTTTTGTGGCCTGCACCAGGTTGCCGACGGTTCGAGGGAACATTTTTCCGAGCCACGGCCCGCAAGCGAACACGTAACCATCAGCCTTGAGCCGAGAGCCATCTGAGAGCGTAACGCTGCGCAGTTTCTCATCCTCCAGGCCATCTGCCAGAACCGCCAGTGGCTCGTACTTGCCACCCTCCCGCACGAACGCGTCAACAACCGCCTGACAACTTGCCCGTGCGTCGAGATATCCGCACTCCGGCTCGAAGATACCCCACTCGATGCCTTCAAAATTGACCTGTGGCCAGCGCTTCGTCATCTGCGTGGAAGAAAGTTCTTGAAACTTGATCTTCGCCGAACGGAGCATCTTTACCGGCCCCCGTTCGAACACGTCGTCCCGCGCAGTAGCCATCCACAGCACGCCCGTGCGATGCAGGAATTGCTGCTTCCATCGCCTTTCGTATTTCGTCCAGAGCTTGAGCGCGCGGGCAGCCATTTCCGTATAAGGCTGATCGGGCCCGTAAGTACCGCGCATGACCCGCGTCTCACCGCCCGATGACGCCCGTGAATTGCCCGGGCCCCAGGCATCAAGCAGCGTGACTCGAGCCTCGCTCTCCTGGAGCTGAAGTGCCGTCCAGCCGCCGAACGCTCCAGCACCGATGACTGCGATGTGAGGATTGGATTTCATGGATGCGTAACATCATAGCTTGCGCAGGCGGCGGCCAAAAGCCTCTAACCGCTGAGGTTGCAAAGGCGGGCCGTGGAGATCGCGGAGAAGAACAACAAACAGGTCTCCTCTGCGTTCTCGTCGTTTTTCTCTGCGATTTCTGCGGTCAAATGCTTTCGGGGTTGTCCCGGATGATAATCTCTCGCTGTTCCGCAGATTTGGTCCAAAAGCCAACCTTCTGCATCTAAAGATAGTTAGGTAAAATGAATTGGAAGCGGATGTTTCCTGGTTAGCGCCGCTCAGATTGAGATAACGGAAAAGATCGTGTATGCCTGCTGACCCAAATATCGGGAATCGCGAACGCGAAATTCTGACCGCCCTGGTCGAGACTTTTATCTCAACCGGCGAACCTGTCGGTTCGCGAACGCTGGCGCGCTCCAACCGCGAAGGACTGAGCCCTGCCTCGATTCGGAATGTGATGGCCGATTTGTCTGATGCGGGATTTCTCGAGCAGCCGCATGCATCCGCGGGCCGCGTGCCGACTACCGAGGCCTATCGCTATTACGTGGAGCAGATCTCCGGCAGCGCCCGTCTGGCGCCGCAGGAAGAGACCATGATCTCCGACTCGCTGGCCGGCATCACAGACGTGCAGGAATTCATGGAGCGCACATCCCATGTGCTTTCCCTGATCTCGCGCAATGTGGGCGTGACCGTCGCTACGAGTGGTCCGAAGAATGCGCTGGAGCATGTATATTTTTCGCGTCTCGGCGATCAAAAAGTCCTGGCCGTGCTGGTTACGCGGTCCGGCCTGGTACGCGATCGTGTGCTGCGGCTCGACTTGTCCCAATCAGAACTTGACCTGGCGGCTCGCTACATCAACGAGAATTTCCGTGGCTGGACCATGGAATCCATGCGCGCGGAACTGGCTCATCGACTGGAGCAGGAACGCAGCGAATACGATCGTCTGATGAACTCGATCGAGCAACTCTACAAGCAGGGTGCGCTTGCCGCCGAGCAAGGCTCTCAGGTCGTCTTCGTGGAAGGCGCATCGAACCTGGTCACCGGCGACCAGGACCGGCAGCGTCTGCAGGAGATGCTGAAGACGCTGGAAGAAAAAGAAAAAGTCGTCCAGCTTCTCGGCGCTTATCTTGACGTGAAGCAGGAGGCGGTCCGCGTAGTCATTGGACTCGACCAGACTTTGCCTTCGATGCAGAATTTCGTGCTGATCGGCGCGCCTGCGCATGCCGGCAACGAAGTCATGGGTTCACTGGCAGTAATTGGCCCGACGCGGATGGATTATCAGCACACGATCACTGCGGTCTCGTATATCGCCCGCTTATTCGACAAGATCCTAAACGAATCGGAGTAATACATACGCTGTTATGAAGAAAGCAAACGGAAATACCGAAACAGAAATGGCCGGGCTTGACCTGGAACACCAACTTCCTTCTGGGGATGGAGATGAACGGTCGCAGGCTGCCGGTGAGACGCCTGGCGCCGAAGGGGAGTTGCAAAAGTTGAAAGCCGAGCGTGATTCCTTGCTCGATCGACTGGCACGTGCTCAGGCGGAATTCGAAAATGCCCGCCGCCGATCTGTGAAAGAACAGCAGGATTACCGCGACTACGCCGCCGCGGAAGCCATCAAGCCATTGCTGCCGGTCCTCGACAGCTTCGAACGCGCACTGCAAGCGAAGTCAGAGCCGGGCGACTTTCGCAGCGGAGTTGAACTCATCTACAAGCAGTTGGAAGACGCGCTGTCGAAAGCGGGGGTGCGCGCCATTCCCGCAAAAGGGGAGCAGTTCGATCCTCATATTCATGAGGCGATCGAAATGGTGGAGACCTCTGACGCCGCGGACCACGAGGTCCTGGAGGAACTACAGCGCGGCTACAAGATCAAGGACCGCCTGCTGCGTCCGGCAATGGTTAAGGTCGCCAAAAACCCCTGAACACCAGGGTTGCTGCGAGGTATTCGTTCACACGGCACCAGCTTGCCTCCATCTTATTTTGACTATTGAGAAAGGTTTTTTCTGACGACTAACGCAAAACGCGATTACTACGAAGTGCTGGGCGTGACTCGCAGCGTCACTGAGGTGGAGCTCAAGAGCGCTTATCGCAAACTTGCCCTGCTGCATCATCCCGACCGCAATCCTAACAATCCCGATGCGGAAGACAAATTCAAGGAAGTGAGCGAGGCTTACGCGGTGCTCGCCGACTCTGAGAAACGTGCGGTTTACGATCGCTATGGCCACGCTGGACTGGGCGGCTCCGGCCAGGCTGCGGGATTCGATCCCACGGTGTTTCAGGATTTCAGCGACATCTTCGGAGAGTTTTTCGGCTTCGGCGACATGTTCGGAGGCGGCGGTGGACGCCGGCGGAGCAGGGTTCAGCGCGGCGCCGATCTCCGCGAAGACCTGACGTTGGAGTTTGAAGAAGCATTCTTCGGAACTGAGTCGCGGGTCACGGTCCGGCGTCATGAGGCTTGTGAGGAGTGTCACGGTGCTGGCGCAGCCCCCGGTAAGAGTGCCACAACTTGCCGTTCGTGCAACGGGCGCGGGCAAGTCCGGTACCAACAGGGTTTTTTCAGTATCGCTCGCACGTGTCCAACCTGTCAGGGTACGGGAAGCGTGATTACCGATCCGTGCCCGAAATGCAAAGGAGAGGGTCGAATTCTCCGCCAGCGCACCGTGGATGCCAAGGTTCCAGCGGGCGTTGAAGATGGAACACGAATCCGCTTTTCGGGTGCGGGGGAAGTTGGCCAGTTTGGTGGTCCGGCCGGAGACTTGTACGTTGTATTACATGTGAAGGAGCATCCATTCTTCGCTCGTGAAGGCAACGATCTGCATTGCGTGGTCCCCATATCGGTTCCCCAAGCGGCAATGGGTGCGGCGGTTCGCGTGCCTACGATGGAAGGCGAGCACGAGCTGAAAATCCCCGAGGGCACGCAGCCCGGCACTACATTCCGCATACGTAATAAAGGCGTGCCTGTGCTCAACGGACACGGCAAGGGCGATTTGTACGTCGAAGTCCGCGTGCAGGTTCCTACCAAGCTCAATAAGCGCCAGAAGGAATTGCTACAGGAACTCGATGCGCTCTCGAAAGTCGATAACCAGCCGATGCTGCGCTCGCTGCTTGGCAAAATGAAAGACATGTTCGGATAGATTCGTAGCGGGCATCGCTTCCGCGATGCTCGCACTCCGTCCTTTCCAAAATGACGCGACGCCGATGGATCGCCGATGAAGTCTCAGGCAACCACGCTGTACTCACCGGCGAACATGCAAATCATCTCGTTCGTGTCCTGCGCGCTCGCGTAGGGCAGGAGTTCGATATCGCCACCGGGACTGTGGTGAGATGTGGACGCATCGCGAAGATTTCCGATGGCAAAGTTGAATTTGACCTGGGGGAAGACGTCTCTGCGGCGCCGATCCTTGACCTCACACTGCTGCTCGCAATCATCAAGTTCGATCGCATGGAATGGGCGATTGAAAAGTGCACCGAACTCGGAGTATCGAGAATCGTCCCTGTTATCGCTCGTCGCACCGACAGCCACTTGGCTTCGGCCGCAATAAAGAGAGCTGAGCGATGGAGAAGAATCGCACTCCAAGCTTCGGAGCAGGCACGCCGCTCCTCCCCACCCGAGATTGCTTCGCCAGTTAAGCTGTCGGACGCGGTCGGCGCGACCACTGGCAAACTGCGAATTGTCCTAGCAGAGGCGGAGGACCAAATTCTGCTCCGCGATGTTTTGGAGCCGGCGGCGGGAGAGATCGCCCTGGCGTTCGGCCCTGAAGGTGGTTGGGCTCAAGGAGAGATGCAGCTTTTTAAGGAGGCTGGATGGATTTCCGCCTCTCTGGGAAATACGATATTGCGCGCCGAAACAGCTGCCATTGCTGCCACCGCGATCACTATTTCCGAGCTCGAGTAGTGATTGATTTCTTATAGCCGGACGCGTAAGAATCATGTAATTATGAACGCCGGGCACATCTATTTCGAAATTCAAGCTGATGACACGCAGCGCGCGATCAATTTTTATTCTCAAGTCTTCACATGGAAGTTCTACGAGGTCAAAGGTCTTCCGATTTCGTACTGGTCGATAGAAACAGGTGGGTCGAGAGGCGGCCTGCTGAAGCGGCCGGCTCAGATGCCACCACCTCAATCAGGCACGAACGCATTTGTTTGCTCGCTCGAGGTCGATAATTTCGACGCAACCTCGAAAGTGATACTGCAGCTCGGCGGGCTGGTTGCTCTCCCCAAATTTCCGGTGCCGGGCAAGTGCTGGCAAGGCTACTTTGTCGACACCGAGGGAAATACATTCGGCATTTTCGAAGTCGACGAGAACGCGGGCAAGTAGGGCCTCTTGCACAGGCGGGGCAAGTGGTATGCTGACCGCAATGCCGCTTACGAAGTCTACCCCGCGTCCCAGTTCATTTACTCCCGATAAGGCTCAGCGCGAAGCTATCGAGCATATTCATGGGCCATTGCTCGTGGTCGCAGGCGCGGGTACCGGTAAGACTTCCGTTCTCGTAAACCGCATCGCTCACCTCGTAAATGAAGGCCACTCCCGGCCCGAAGAAATTCTGGCCCTGACTTATACAAAAAATTCCGCCGCGGAAATGAAGGAGAGGGTGCGCGGGCTGATCGGCCACGACGGTGTGCATGCCGCCACATTTCACGATTACTGTCTTGATCTCTTAAAACGGGTTGGCAAAGACTTCGGCGTGTTGGACGACGCCGACCTTTGGATCTATCTGCGCCGGCGCATGCGCGACCTGCACCTGGAGTATTTCGTAAGGGCCGCCAATGTTGGGGAGTTTCTGCGCGACCTGCTGCAGTTTATGAGCCGGTGCCACGACGAATTGGTTAACCCCGAAAAGTACGCGCAATATGTGGCGCAACTCGAGCGCGGCGAGCTCCCTATTCCGCGGGTGGCCAAGTCGAGCAGTGACATCACCGATGAGGAAGTGCTCGGCCGCTGCCGCGAAATTGCGAGCGTTTTTGCCAGCACGGAACGTTGGCTGCAGGAAGAAAACCTGGGAACCTTCAGCCACATGATCACCCGGGCGCAAGGGTTGCTGGAGAACGATCCGGCTGTACTCGCGCAAGCTGCGGCTGGAGCCAAATTCATCCTGGTCGACGAATTCCAAGACGTGAATTTTGCTCAAGTCAAACTGTTGGCGAGTCTCGCGGGTGAGCAGAAGAATATTTTTGCCGTAGGCGATCCCGACCAGGCAATTTACCGCTTCCGCGGTGCCTCGAGTGCCGCCTTTGATCTTTTCTATCGTCAGTTCCCGCAGGCGCAACGAGTTGTTCTCGGAAATAACCGGCGCTCACGCACCCCCATACTTCGCTGTGCATTTGCTCTGATTGAAAAGAATCCACCGTCTTTTGCCGGCAATCACAGCCACGCAGTTGCGTACGAGCGCGCTCCGCTGCAATCGGTGCGTGACCAATCCGACGCAGCGGACGGAGCTTTCTCGCCTGCCTCCCCGGTCGAAGCGATCTCGTTCGCCGCGAAGGAAGCCGAGGCCAGCGACATCATCGATACGATCAAGAGCCTGCGCAAGAAATTCCGCCATCGGTGGAGCGACTTCGGAGTGCTTTATCGCCAGCATCCG
>QIAK01000135.1:6468-6896 GCA_003225515.1 Acidobacteriota bacterium
GAGAACATGGATGTGAGCGACACTCCAGAGGTCCGCGACCTGCTTGCCTGTCTCAGCGTTGTCATTGCGGATGGCGACGATGTCAGCCTGTTTCGCGTGGCGGCGCTGCCCCAGTTCAAAGTCGAGCCGGAAGTGCTTCGTGCTACAACCCGCGCTCTCGCCAAGAACTCACGCGAAGGCAAGATCGTCCCACTTTCGTCGGCTCTCGCTGACATGAACGGGGGGGCCGGGATTCTTGCTGCCATCACCGATGCCCGCGAGGAAATTGCCCGTAAGCAGGCCAAGGGCCGCCGGGCCCTGGAAGTTATTGCCGGCAAATTCCATCTTGATACGTCATCGCCCATTCAGCGTGCCGCGCTTCACTTCGTGGAGATTTGGCAGAGCAAGAAAATCAACGAAACCAACGAGCTTGCCGAATTTCTTGAATA
>QIAK01000136.1:0-299 GCA_003225515.1 Acidobacteriota bacterium
TCCTCCTTCGCCAATGATCGTCGCAGGTTATCGACGATGGGCGGAGGTGTGGGCAAGTTCACGTCGAACTTAAGATTTCCCGTGACTTGAACCCGGGCCGCTTCGGCGCCGATCGATTGCAACCTCTTACTGTCTTCCTGCGTCTGGGCCAAAAAGAACTCGACGTGTGCCAGCATTTTGCGCAAGGCCCAGTGAAAGCGGCGGTATCGCGGCCATGAGCGGTCGGAGATGCGTGCATTGACCACTGCAATTCGCGCCCCGCTGGCATGCGCCAGCTTCAGGAAGTTCGGCCAGAATTC
>QIAK01000136.1:340-955 GCA_003225515.1 Acidobacteriota bacterium
GAACGCGAAATCCATGGGAAAGTAAAAAACGTTCTCCGCTCCAAAACGTTTGCGGGCAAGTTCCTGGCCAGTGTCGGTCGTGGTCGAAACCAGCACGCGATGCTGCGGAAAGCTGTGCCGCATCTGCTGAACCAATCCAGTTGCGGCAAGAACCTCTCCCAGCGAAACCGCGTGAACCCAAATGATGCGGCGCTTCTGAACAGCATCGACTGCGATGCGCGCTGGGACACGGCCAAGGCGCTCGAAAAATCCCGTGCGATATTTGCCATGGCGAAGTACCTGGTACAGCCAATACGGCGAACTCACCAGCATTCCCACCGCGAGCACGAAACTGTAAAGGAAATAGCTCAAGCTGGAGCCATTCTAAACTGCCGATCGGCGGTCGACGCATTCGCCTTCTATAATTAGGCGTATGCGACCCCAATCCTCACCTGCTTGTCGCTCCGTAGTACTGGCGCTGTGCGTTGCCGTCGCCCCGCCGACGATGCTGGTGGCTAAGAGCTTTGTAAAGCCGACAGCAAAGTCTGCAATCAATTATCCCGCGCACGCTTTCCATCGCGACGAGCAAGCTGCGGTTGCGGCCGACCCTTACGACACTCCGGAAAAGGCCAAGAT
>QIAK01000136.1:1019-3408 GCA_003225515.1 Acidobacteriota bacterium
AACATGGAGGTCAAAATCATTACCGGCAATCATTCGAAGCTCACGCCGGTCTCGACCGACGATCTCTACCGCCGACTTTCCAATCCGCAATCGAGCACGCGGCCAAGCCCGCTTCCTCTGCCCCACAAGGTGAAGGGCGGCGTGAGCAAGAAAGAAATGGATGAGATCGAGTCTTCGCAATTCGCCGCCAAGGCAGTCGAACCGCACACCACCCAATCGGGATTTCTGTTCTTCGACATCGGCGGAATCTCCTCGCCCTTGCGGGGCGCCAATATCGACATTTCCGGCGTTGCCGATGCGAAGGGAAACGAACTGATGTACTTTGAAATTCCGGTGGACAAATATCTGAATGCACCCAAGACGGACTAGCGCCGCGCGCATGACTTTATAATCACTTCTTATGTCCACTACACCAGCCGATTCCGTAACCGCCCGCGCCGCGTATGAGCCGGTCATTGGGCTGGAAGTGCACGTTCAACTGCTGACTGCGACCAAAATTTTCTGTTCGTGTTCGACCCGCTTCGGAGCGCCGCCGAATTCGAACGTCTGCCCGGTATGCCTGGGAATGCCCGGTGCACTGCCGGTGCTTAACAAGAAAGTCGTCGAGTTCGCTACGCTGGCGGCGATGGCGCTGCACTGCCGCATCAACGAGACTTCGATATTTGCGCGCAAAAATTATTTTTATCCCGATCTGCCCAAGGGCTACCAGATTTCGCAATATGACAAGCCGCTGGCGGAGCATGGGTTCATCGAAATCCCGAGCGGCGGAGGCAAGAAGAGAATCGGCATCACCCGCTTGCATCTCGAAGAGGACGCAGGCAAGAGCCTGCACGAAGGCTTTCCCGATGCCGACGAGAAAACGGCCATCGATCTTAATCGCACGGGCGTGCCGCTGATTGAGATCGTCAGCGAGCCTGACATCGCCTCGCCCGACGAAGCCTACGAATACCTGACGCGGCTCAAAGAAATCATCCTCTACACCGGCGTGAGCGACTGCAATATGGAGGAAGGTTCGCTGCGCTGCGATGCCAACGTCAGCGTGCGGCCGCGCGGACAAAAGGAATTCGGCACCAAGGCGGAGATCAAGAACGTAAATTCGTTCCGCTTTATTCGCGAAGCGGTGCAATACGAGATCGAACGCCAGATTGACGTCATCGAATCCGGTGGCAAGGTCGCACAAGAAACGCGCCTCTACAACTCCAATGAAGGCAAGACGTACAGCATGCGCTCGAAAGAGCAGGCGCACGATTATCGCTACTTCCCGGAGCCGGACTTGCTTCCGCTGGTAGTGGATGAAAAATGGCGCGAGAAAATTGCCGCAGAATTACCTGAGCTTCCTGAGGCGCGCCGCGCGCGGATGGTGAAGGATTACGGGATTACCGAGTACGATGCCCATGTACTGACGTCGCCGAAATCTCTTGCGGACCAGTTCGAGGAAGCAGCCAAGGCGGCGAAAAATCCCAAGCGCGTCGCCAATCTGGTGCAGAGCGAATTAATGGGCCGTCTCAAGGCCAGGAATATTGCCATCGAGCAAACTCCCATCTCGATGCGGGGAGTTGCCGAGTCTGCCGATCTGGTCGAGGCGGGAACAATCTCGGGCAAGATGCTGAAGGATCTCTACGACCTGTGCTTCGAGCGCGGCAAAGATTTCCACACCGTCTATGAAGAAGAAGGCAGGCCGCAGCAGTCCACCGACATGTCGGCGCTGGAAAAGATCATCGAAGATGTTCTCGCGGCTAATCCCAAGCAGCTGGAGCAGTACCGCGCGGGCAAGACAACGATGATCGGCTTCTTTGTTGGTCAGGTGATGAAAGCTTCGAAAGGCCAGGCCAGCCCGCAGATCGTGAATGCATTACTGGCCAAAAAACTGGGATAAGTTCAGGCTTGGGCTCGATCCCTCGCGTACCGGCGGTCGTTATCACGCACAGCCTCTTGGCGTAGGCGCATCCCTCGGACCATCCCTTTGGTCATCTAAAATCTCATTCATTTGCCGCTACGATAAACCTGAGCCCCTCTTCCTATTCTGGGCTGACGGATCGAGAGTTCGCCATGAAACTGAAGCTCAACCGCATTATCAGTATCGTGACTTTAGCCGCGTCATTGGTGGCTGTTGTTCTGCTCCTAGAGAAGCCCGCTCCGGTGGCCGTGGCACAGGCCCCAGCGGCTATTGCGGAACATGCTCAGTCGTTTGAACAGAAGATGGCCGACTTTGCGCAGGCCGCGCAGTCATCGAAGGCAGATGCGGGAACGACTGCGCCCAAGACGGAAGTACGCATCAACTCCGACGAGATCAGCGCGGTGCTGGCGCAATCGCTGGGTACAGCCGGAGGGACCGCGGGCCTCACGCCAGATTCCGATGTTGGCAGCTCCACGCCCACTCTCAAAGATC
>QIAK01000136.1:3416-3934 GCA_003225515.1 Acidobacteriota bacterium
TGGTACATGGGCAGTTTCTCACCCAAATTGCTGGCAAGGACGTTTGGATTACCATCTCCGGCCACCTTGGCGACAAGGATGGCTACGCGACCTTCGATCCGACAGAGTTCAAAGTCGGCGATCTCAGTGTTCCTGTCTCACTCGTGAAACCCGCTTTGCAGAAGAAGTTGGACGAGCAGCGGGACCGGCTCAAGCTGCCAGAAAATGTCGGCTCCATGAAAGTAGAAAATGGAGAATTGGTGATGCAGCAAAAGTAAAGAAGCATTTCAGATCTCAGATTTTAGATTGCAGATTGAAAAGCGAACTTCAAATCTGAAATCTGCAATCTGAATCGATCAATTGTGCTTGAGAAACTTCCCGTTCTTCTGCCCGCTCAGCGAATTCACCAGCGTCTCGAGAAAAGCATCTTCGTTGATGAATTCCCCGGAATACTTCTTCCACGGATCCAGAACTTTGGCCTGCTTCATCTGATCGAGCGACTTACCTTCCTTCAGCCCGCTCGCGACCACGTCGCGCGT
>QIAK01000136.1:4102-8716 GCA_003225515.1 Acidobacteriota bacterium
CCCATGTGCACGACGTTAGATTTGGGGAAGAAGATAATCGAATCGCCGTCCGTATGGCCTGCCGGAAAGAAGAGAGCTCGAATGTCCTCGCCATTCAGATGCACGGTCACGTCGTGATCGAAGGTGATAATCGGCAGCGCCTCTTTGGCGGCAGGCTTGACCTCCATGTGTACTGAGCTGCCATTGCCAGCGGCGCCGCCCGATTGCAAGCGCTTACGGACGTTGTCATGCGCGATAATCGGCGACTGCTTCTGGAAGTACGCATTCCCACCCGTGTGATCGCCGTGATAGTGCGTATTGATGACGAAGCGCACCGGCTTGTCGGCGATGCCCTTCAACGCCGCCTGAATCTTTTCCGCCAGCGGAGCGTACTGGTCGTCGACGATGACGATGCCGTCCTCTCCTACCGACGCCCCGATGTTCCCGCCCGCACCCTCGAGCATGTAAACGTTGCCGGCCACTTTGGTGACCTTCATCTGCACTTTGCTGAAGTCCTGGTCCTGGGCCCCGGCGACGCCGAAGGCGAACAATAAACCGGCAAGAAGAATCGAGGTTCTGCATGTCATCGCAATGTCCCCTTCTATTACGCGGGGACATTCTAACGAAAAGGTGCACGGGTGGGATGAGTGCTCGGCCGGGTTCAGCTGGCGTCTGCTGCTACTCTGGATGCAAGCTGTCGAACATCTTCCAGAGCTTGTCGGGAGTGGCGCGATAAATGATCCATCCGGTGGCTCCATCCGCGATCTCTCGGAATAGCAGTTCACCGCGCCGGTCACCATCGGCATCGACAGCATCAATCAATTCCAACCGCGGCGTCAGGTCGAGATGGTATTTATCGGTGACACCAGAATAAATCTTGTGCAAATTGTTGTAGGTGTCAGGATAAGCGACGAGCACGATTGAGTATTGCAGCTCAGAATCGGTTGCTGAAAACGGAGTGCCTGCGGCCGGGGGCGGCATGTGCGCGTCGGCGCTGAAGACGATCACCGGTTGATTATTGGTCCACAAGTCGTACGCGGTCATCTTTACGTTTTCGAGAATCGGGTCCTTAGCTTTCGCAACCGCTGAGTGCCGGGCGGCCTGCGAGCCTGCCGGCTTCGGCACTAGTTTTGCCTTGGCCCGGGCATCCACATAGGCGCGAACCTGTTCCTTGGCCAGCGTGGTCATTTGCTGTAGCCGTTCGCCTTCTTCGTCCTTTAACCACTGGAATGCGAATGAGCGCGGCTCGGGCCCGCTCGCGTCAGAGATGGCAGGCAACGACTGAACCGGGCCCTTATCGTTTTCCTTCGCAGATTCACCAGGCTTGGTTGCCGACGCTGCCGCTCGCGCTGTTCCCGGCTTACTGTAACCGGGCACGTCATCATCGGGCAGCGGCTCGACCGGCTTTCCCCGCCGCAAGGTTGGACGGTTGCCTTCGGCTGCCCCGCTATCAGATTGCGGAACCTTCGACCGTTCATCCGGTTTAGTATCCGGACTCGCGCCCGCTGGCTTGGAATCAGAGGGCTTGGAGCCGCCTTGCTGAGGCGGCGCCGCCGTGCCAGAAGCAGGTTGACTCTGGCCCTCACTCGGAGGATCTGCCGGGGGAGCCGTTCCCTTGGATATTCTCGGCGGCTCATCGCCCGAACCGGACGGCTGGCTCGATTGCGGAGAAGTCGAAGGCGAGCCCGGTGGAGAAGTCGACGCAGGGGTGGTTTTAGGCGCAGCATCAGGGGGCGCTGATTTTTTTGCGGGATCCCGCGTCAGCCGGGGAGCGCCATCGCCGGTATCGATGCCAACCGGCACCGTCTCTGCCTTAATCCCTGTGGCCGCTGACTCGGTTCCTGCTGGAACCCATTTGCCGGTGCCGATCCAGGGGGTAGCAACATTAGCGGCGGTGCTGTGCAGCGCGCTGCTCACCGTAAATAAGCCCGCGGAACTGCCGGAGCGTTCGGCTTCATACACGGTGCCAGATTCCAACGCCATGGGGATGGGGTCGGCCTTATACGCGCTCGCGTCCCAGAATTTGCCCCCCGTCAGGATAGCGACCGGGATCAGAGTCGACTTGCCGTTCGCCGAGATCTGGAGCACTCCAATGCCCCGCGGTCCCGCATCTTTTTTTCGCGGAGCTTTCCGCTCTCCGGGCGTGATCTGCGGCCGTTCTTCGTCCTGCTGCGCCGACATAAGCACGGGCCAGGACGCGCTGCATGCCAGCAGCGCCAGCAGGAACCAGCCGCGGCATGAGAGGCGTGAAATCCGGCGATGTAAAATCTGCGAGAATGTTGGTTGGCCAAGTGGGACCTGGGCGGCTTGCCTGGGGCTCGAATGCGGCTTCCTTGGAGAAATTGCCATGAATATCAATGATAAGGCTCCCGACTTCACTTTGCCGGACGAGAACGGAAAAGACCTTGCGTTGAAGGATCTTAGGGGCAAAGTGGTGGTCCTGTTTTTTTATCCGCGGGCCGACACCCCCGGTTGAACCGTTGAGGCTCGCGGGTTCCGCGACATATATAGACAGATTCAGAAAACCGGCGCCGTGCTGCTTGGCATCTCGCCCGATACTCCAAAAGCGCAAAAGAAATTTCAGGAGAAGCACAGCCTTCCTTTCACCCTGCTGGCCGATGCGGACAAGAAAGTCGCCGAGGCTTTCGGCGTGATGAAAGAGAAGAACATGTACGGCAAGAAAGTCTGGGGAGTTGCCCGGACGACGTTCATCATCGGTCCGGACGGCAAGATCCAGCACATTTTCGAGAAGGTCAAGCCGGATATCCATGCCGAAGAAGTGCTGGCTTATTTAAAGGAGTCCGGCAAAGGAGCAGCCTAGTTGCCGCGGAGGCCGATTCTTTATCAACTTGGATGCAGATGGAAAGGCCAGAAAGTCGATTGGCGATCCGCACGGTACCTGGAATCCAATCCAAGGCAATCTAGATGAGCTGCAGCTTTAAGATGTAGATTCATGGGCAAGTCGCAGACTTCGAGTCCTCAGATCCGGCCACTGGATCGCGCCTTCTTCAACCGCCATCCGCGAACCGTGGCGCGTGCACTTTTGGGGAAAGTGCTGGTACGTGATGACGGCCCGCGCTTGACCGCACGCATCGTTGAAGTCGAGGCTTATCTCGGCATAGAAGATGCCGCGGCCCATGCCGCAGCCGGCAGTACCGCCCGCAATTCTGTCCTGTTCGGACCGCCCGGGCACGCCTATGTTTACTTCATCTACGGAAACCATTACTGCCTGAACGTCTCCTGCGAACCGGAAGGACGAGCGGGATGCGTCCTGTTCCGGGCTCTTGAACCGATTTTCGGCCTGGAGGAAATGGCCCACGCCCGCGGAGTTGAGCTCCGCGGGCCCAAAGACCTCCCAAAGCTTACGAGTGGTCCTGGACGGCTGTGTGCAGCTTTTGGCATTACCCGGGTCCGCGATAATGGCCACGATCTGACCCAGCCCGGCAGCGGATTATGGATCGGCGAAGACGGCTACCGCGCCCGCGGCATCCAGGTTAGCCCTCGGATCGGCATCACGAAGGCGGTCGAACAACCGCTACGCTATTTCCTGACGGCAAAAAGTGCTTTTGTTTCGGGACGGAAAAGATTTCCGTCTGCAGTTGACACGCGGGTGTAGACTGTCCACCGGCTCGAGTACGCTGGAAGCCTTGCCGGTCAAGCCTTTTCATCAGCCCTGCAAACAGCCGGGCGACCCTGGGGTTCCCTCCGGACTGGAATTAACCGGCATCCCCTCATGGGTGCAAATCATCTGAGAACTCAGGAGCCCGCGTGTCTCGTTCGGCAGGATTCCGAAATCTGATTGCGATTCTTGGGGTGCTCACTGCGGGGGCTGCGCCGCTCAGTGCAGCCGATGGCGCCGTGATTAGTCGCGCCTCTTCAGCCCCTCCTTTTATTCTCGTAGGTTTTGCCGGAGGGTTCATCCATCCCGACAATCCGCACCATGGACCGGTGCAGTTGGCGCAGCGTATTCGAAAAGAGCTGCCGGCTGGAGCGTATCTTCAGATTTTTGAGAACCGCCATAGGAAAACAGCGTTCAAAGCCATATTGAACCTGCTCGATACTGATCACGACGGGGTCCTGAGTAGGGCTGAGAAGGCGCGGGCACACATTATTCTGTTCGGCCACAGCTGGGGTGCTTCCGCGGTAGTGCTGCTTTCTCGTGAACTGGACCGCGCTGGCGTTCCGGTGCTGCTGACGGTACAGGTCGATAGTATTGCCAAGCCATGGCAGAGCGACAAAATGATCCCGGAAAATGTCGCCGAAGCGGCCAACTTTTACCAGCCCCACGGATTGATTCACGGTCGCTCCAAGATTAGGGCCTCCGATAACTCCAAAACGCAAATCCTGGGCAACTACCGTTTCGACTATCGCAAGGCCCCAGTGAATTGCGAAGGCGCTTCATGGTTGGAACACGTGCTGGCTCCAAGTCACATGCAGAGCGAATGTGATCCGCATCTGTGGACGCAAGTTGAAGCTCTGGTCCTGCAGCAAATGCTGCCACAGCCCGTCATGGCGGCCATTCCGCAGGTGAAGTAAGTACCAGGGGGTTATGCGGACTAGAGCTGCCGATGCGCCCGGCATGACAGCCGGAGGTCAAGCAACGGACGCTCACGGGAACAAGAGGTCCCAGCGGTG
>QIAK01000137.1 GCA_003225515.1 Acidobacteriota bacterium
GGGTTCTCTGTTAAAACGTCCGACAGCTGGGATTGTCCAAGCTCACTCGCCAGGGTGGGCCCACCACAACCAAACGACTCATCCAGCAGTCCGTAAGGCAGGCCCCGCATCCCATCATCAGAGAGGCATAACCTTGTTCGACGAGACCACCGCCCACAACTCCGAATCCAACTCTACTGTCGCTACTGAAGCCGAACCGACGACAGAACAGCAACACCAGCCCGAACACCATCAGGCTGCCGCCGCCACCGACGATTCTGCTGAGATGCACGCCGCGCCCGCTGACCACAAGACTGCAGAAGACAAGTCTGCAGAAGAGAAGTCCGGCTCGAACGAAGACTTCGCCGCCGGCGACGACAATGTGATCCGCGGTACCGTCTTAAAACTTACTACTACCCACGTTGTAGTCGACATCGGCGCCAAGTCGGAAGGCATGCTGCCGCTGGCGGAAGTGCTCGATCACGAGGGCAAGCCCAAGTTCAAGCCCGGCGATGAAATCGATGTGATGCGCGAGAAGGGACAGGCCGAAGAAGGCTACATCAATCTCTCGCATCAGAAGGCGCAGCGCATCCATGCCTGGGAAGAAATCGAGAAGGCCTACAACGAGAAGAAGCCGATCCAGGCCGTGGTGGTCGACCGCATCAAGGGTGGACTTACCGTCGACATTCTCGGAGCGCACGCTTTCCTGCCCGGCTCGCAGGTTGACCTGCGTCCCATCCGCAACCTCGATGGCATGAAGGGTCAGGTGCTCGAAGTTGCCGTCATCAAGCTGAACAAGAAGCGTGGGAACATCGTCGTCTCGCGCAAGGATTTGCTCGAAGGCGAGCAAAACGAAAAGCGCTCGAAAACTTTGGAGCACCTCGAAGAGGGCTCGGTTCTTACCGGCGTGGTCAAGAACTTGACCGAGTACGGCGCGTTTGTCGATCTCGGCGGCCTCGACGGCTTGCTGCACATCACCGACATGTCCTGGGGACGCCTGACTCACCCTAAGGATCTGGTCAACGTTGGCGATCAGATTCAGGTGAAGGTGCTGAAGTACGACAAAGAGAAGCAGCGCGTTTCGCTCGGATTCAAGCAACTCACTCCCGACCCGTGGCTCGATGCCGAGCATCGCTATCCCGAGGGCGCGCATGTTTCCGGCCGCGTGATTAGCGTGACCGACTACGGCGCGTTTGTGGAACTCGAGCAGGGCATTGAAGGCCTGGTCCACGTCAGCGAAATGACCTGGTCGAAGCGCATGAAGCATCCCTCGAAGCTGGTGAACGTCGGCGATCAGGTGGAGTGCGTCGTCATCAATGTGAATCCGACGGAGCGCCGCATTTCGCTTGGCATGCGTCAACTTGCCGCCAATCCGTGGGACTCGTTGCATGAGAAGTTCCCGGTCGGCATGACGGTTGAAGGACGCGTCCGCAACCTGACGGATTTCGGAGCCTTCATCGAAATCGAAGACGGCATCGACGGACTGGTCCACGTCAGCAACCTGAGCTGGACCAAGCGCGTGAAGCATCCTTCCGAAGTATTGAAGAAGGGCGATCGCGTGAAAGCGGTTGTTCTCGCCATCGAACCGGACAAGCGGCGCTTGTCGCTGGGCGTAAAGCAACTGCAGCCGGATATTTGGGAGTCATTCTTCCAGACGCATCACATTGGCGACGTGGTACACGGCAAAGTCCTGCGCGTGGCCGCATTCGGCGCGTTTGTCGAGATTGCGGAAGGCGTGGAAGGCCTGTGCCACAAGTCCGAAGCCACCGATGAAAACGGACAACCACTTCATCTGGAACCCGGTCTCGAGCACGATTTCAAGATCATCAAGATGAGTCCGGAAGAGAAAAAAGTAGGACTCAGCATCCGCGCCGTGGGCGAAGAAGCCTCGCGCTCGGAAGTGGAAGCCTACAAGCAGCCCGTTTCCAGCACTAGTTCAACGATCGGCGAACTGATCTCCTGGAAGCGCGCCAGCAACGAAAATAACTAATTTCTTTGTCATCCTGAGCGAGGTAGCAGCTTCGCGAAAGCGAAGCTGCACGCAATCGAAGGACCCCGTGCTAGTTTTCGCCCCCACTGGCCTGGCAGGGAGTTCCCACGGGCGCCTCTAAAACGCCACGTCCCTGATCCAGTACCCGCTCTGTCATCCTGAGCGAAGTAGCAGTCGAAGGACCCCGTACTCGTTTGCACCCCCACAAGGCCCCTAAGGGAGTTCGCACCGTGCTCTCTAAAACGCTGATCCAAAACAGCCCAGTTTTACCCCGCCCCTCCAGCTGTTCTAGAATCAAACGTTTGTTCATCATCATCTGTACCTAGCAGAGGAGCACTACTTGCCTGAAACCACGTACGACATAGCCATCATCGGCAGCGGTCCCGCCGGATATACAGCCGCCATTCGCGCCGGCCAATATGGGCTGAAGACCGCGCTCATCGAAAAAGACGGATTCCTCGGCGGCACCTGCCTGCACGTCGGTTGCATCCCGACCAAGGCGCTCCTTTTCAATGCTGAACTTTGGGACCATTTGAAGGAAGCCAAAGAATTCGGCATCGAAGGCGTGGACGCGCGCAAGCTGAATTGGGCCGCCATCCAGGACCGCAAAGGAAAGATCGTAGCCAAACATGCCAAAGGTCTCGAATTCTTGATGAAGAAGAATAAAGTGCAGACGGTGAAAGGGTATGGCAAGCTCACCGGCGCGGCACAAAACGGCGTGTTCACCGTTGAAGTCACCGACAATGGCAAGGCCAGTCAACTCAAAGCGAAGAATGTAATTCTGGCCACAGGCTCTGAAGCCCGCATGCTACCTGGCCTCACAGCCAACGACCGCGTGTTGACCAATATCGAAATTCTCAGCCTGAAGGAGCTTCCCAAATCGATTGTGATCGTCGGCGCTGGAGCAGTGGGGGTTGAGTTCGCTTCGATCTACCGCTCGTTCGATTGCGAAGTGACAATCATCGAGATGCTGCCGAGGCTGGTTCCAGTCGAAGACGAAGAAGTGTCCAAGGAACTCGCGCGCGTCTACCGCAAGCGCGGCATCAATTTCCACACCAGCGCGAAAGTCGACAAAGTTGAGAATACGAAGGCGGGGGTCGCCGTTACTATCACCGTCGACGGCAAACAGCAGAAAATTGAGGCCGACAAAATTCTGATCGCCGTGGGCCGCAAGCCGCGCACCCAGAACATCGGCCTCGAACGCACAAAAATCAAGCCCGACCGCGAATTCATCAAGACTGATTCCTGGATGCAGACGGTCGAACCCGGCATCTACGCCGTCGGCGACATCGTGCTCGGCACGCCGCAACTCGCCCACGTCGGCGCCATGGAAGCGCTGGTCGCAGTTGCGAAGATTGCCGGCAAGCCCGCCAAACCGATCAATCCCGAGCACATTCCCGGCGCGACGTATTGTCATCCTGAAATCGGCAGCGTCGGCCTCACCGAAACCAAAGCGCGCGAAGCCGGATACAACGTGAAGGTCGGCAAGTTCCCCTTCACCGCGAACTCGCGCGCGAGTATTGTCGGCCAGCACGAAGGCTTCATCAAAATCATTAGCGACGCCGATTACGGCGAAATTCTCGGCGTCCACATCATCGGCCCGCAAGCCACCGAACTGATCGCCGAAGCCGTAGCCGCCATGGAACTCGAAGCAACAGTGGAAGACCTGATGTGGACCATCCACGCCCATCCGACGCTTGCGGAAGCCATGCTGGATGCGTCGAACAGCGTGTACGGAATGGCCATCAATGCATGAACTTCACTGCCACGGATCACACCGATGAACACGGATAAACACAAAGTCATCTTGAGCGAACCAGGGGAACCAAGGCAATTCCTCTGTGTCCTCCCTGTCCTCTGTGTTGAAGATTTTGTTTCGATCCGCGTAAATCCGCGCAAATCCGTGGCGAAAAGACTTTGATCTCCGTCGTCCAACTCGGCACCGTTGACTATGCAACAGGTCTCCGCCTGCAAGAGCAACTGGTCGCGCTGCGAAAAGAAGAAAAAATCGGCGACGTCCTCCTGCTGCTCGAACACGAGCCCGTAATCACGCTAGGCCGAAACGCAAAAGCCGCGAACGTAATCGCATCGTCCGAACTGCTCGCCCAGCGTGGCGTCGAGCTCTTCGAATGCGACCGCGGTGGAGACGTCACTTTCCACGGCCTCGGCCAGATCGTTGGATACCCCATCTTCGATCTTCGCGGATTCGCCGCACCAGACGGCAAACGCAAAACCCTAGGCGTGATCGAATTCGTCCGCCGCCTGGAAGAAGTTTTGGTCCGCACCAACGCCGACTTCGCCATCGAAACAAAACGCATCTCAGGCCTCACCGGCGTCTGGACGCACCCCATCCCCCTGTCATCCCGAGCGGAAGAGAGCGAGAGCGATTCGAAGAATCGTTCTGTGAGGTCGAGGGACCTTGGGTCTGCTCATGCGATGCATGAAGCCGAATCCAAAATCGCCGCCATAGGCATTCACATCTCCCGTTTCGTCACGTCCCACGGTTTCGCCCTCAACGTCAACACCGACCTCAGCTACTTCAGCCTGATCATCCCCTGCGGCATCACGTCGAAGCCAGTCACCTCGATGCAGCAACAACTCGGCAAGTCACTAGACCTGAACTCCGTCGCCGAATCCGTCTCCCGCAACTTCGGCAAGGTCTTCGCAAGCCAAATGCTCTGGGTCGAAACTCTCGATGCACTCCTGGGCCGGACCGTCGGCGTGCCAGTGCGACCGCCCGGAGAACTCCGTTCACTGCATCAAAAAGAAGATATCCAACGGGCGTGACCCCTGTAACCTATACTCCTGCGGTCGACCCCAACGATAATCAGTTGCAT
>QIAK01000138.1:0-6501 GCA_003225515.1 Acidobacteriota bacterium
TGGGAACATCCACGCCAACTTCGATCACAGTGGTTGCGACCAGAATATTCAACTCGCCTCGCTGGAACATGCGCATAACCTGGTCTTTCAGTTCTGAGTCGAGGCGGCCGTGCAGCAATCCGACTTTCAGGTCTTTGAAAATAGCGCCGCTGAGATCGCGATACATTTTCACGGCGGCCTTAAGTTCACTCTCTTCGTTTTCGGCGATCACTGGATAGACCACATAAGCCTGATGTCCGGCGGCCACTTGCTTGCGAACGAACTTCCAGACTTTCGCGGACTCTTCATCGGAGCCGACGCGGGTGTCTATGGGTGTGCGTCCTGGAGGCAATTCGTCGAGCACGCTCAGATCGAGATCGCCGTACAGCGTCAACGCCAGCGTGCGCGGGATCGGCGTCGCCGTCATCACCAGAACATCCGGTTCCGCTGGTGCTGACGTTGCGGAGGCGCGGACGCCATCGCCCCTCGCGGCGAGCGAAGCCCGGCTCCTCTCTTCGCCCTCAGCCGGCTTCTTCATCAGTTTCAGCCGCTGCAACACACCGAAGCGATGCTGCTCGTCCACGATCACCAGCCCCAGCTTCGCGAACTCGACTTTTTCCTCCAGCAGCGCGTGAGTGCCAATCACTAACTGTGCGTTTCCCTGCGAGATGTGACGCCGCACCTCCCGCTTGCGATCGGCTTCGAGTGAACCGGTCAGCAGCACGATGCGATAGCCGGCATTCTCCAGAATCCGCCGCGCGGAAAAATAATGCTGCTGCGCAAGAATCTCCGTCGGCGCCATCAGCGCCACTTGGCAGCCGTTCTCGATGGCGATGATCGCCGCCTCGAACCCCACGATCGTCTTACCCGAACCCACGTCGCCCTGCAGCAAACGCCGCATCGGATAAGGCTTTTCCATATCCGCCGCAATCTCTTTCAACACGCGCTTCTGCGCTGCCGTGGGATGAAAGGGCAAAATCTTCTTGATTGCGGCCCGCACCCCGTCGTCCAGTTGAAACGCGATTCCGGTCTGCGCCTTCTGCTCGCGCCGCTTTAACTCCAGCCCCAACTCAATAAAAAACAGCTCGTCGAAGATCATCCGCAGGTGCGCCGGAGTGCGCGACGACTGCAGCGCCTCGAAACTCTCGCCCGGTTCCGGCCAGTGCACATTCCACAGCGCCGCGCGTGGCGATATTAATCCCAGGTGGGCGCGCACCGCGGCAGGAATTGGATCTGCCAGGTCGGGAGTCAGGTTGTCGAGCGCGGTGCGAATTGTGCGCCGGAACCAGCGCGGAGTAAGCCGTCCAATCGCTTCATAGATGGGAACGATGCGCCCAATCTCCAGCGACTCAGCGGCTTTCTTCTCCGCCCCATTCTCACCGGAGTCGGTCGGGTCTCCCAGGATTTCGAATTGCGGCTGAACGATTTGCAGCTCGCGGTTGTGCGGATCTTCTTCCACCTTGCCGTAAAGCGCGATCATCTGCCCGGGCGTGAACTTGTCCTGCAAGTAGGTGGCGTTAAACCACAGGCAGCGCAGCCGCGCGCGTCCCTGCCCGACCGTGAGTTGGAAGATCGGCATGCGTCGCGTGCGGAACAGGCCGGAATTCCGCACTTCCCCAACCACCGTCGCCATCTCTCCCGCTCGCAGTTCCGAAATCCCGCGCGGGTTCAGCCGGTCTTCATAACGAAAGGGAAGATAATGAAGCAGGTCGCCGACAGTGTGAATTCCCTTGCCGGCAAGAATCTCTCCGATGCGCGGACCAACGCCCTTCACATATTGAACCGGGGTGGAGAGTTCGAGCATGCGCTAAGGCTCCGCGTGGCGTGAAAAAAGAATGGTAGCAGGAGCCAGCGAATGCCCGCTTGTGCCTCTCGAATGATTGCTTCGGGATTCAGCGCTACGGCCTATTTCGTCAGCCGATGTCCAAGAGGCTCGCGAACATCGTCAGCATTCCGATCACGTAACGGCCAGGGTCCAAACCTGTGGCCTCGAAGTATCCGTTCGCATCGAAAAATACAAGGCATCCGGGGACTCCCCTTACGGTGTCTAACCCATCGGTGCTCCTCAACTTCCTCCAGGCCTTGCTGGCGATCATATTGGGCAACCTGGCATACTTCGCATTAGTGCCGTCGTTGCCTCCTGCAGCACGTCATCATCCGCTTCACATGGATCTGGGCATGGCTCTGGATTTCTGGTTCTGCCTCGTCGCGTACGGCGTGATCCGCACCGCAAGAAAATGGCGATGACCCGCCTCGGTTGCTAGTTACTTTCGGAACCTCCGTAACCTCCAGGCCGGACGGGCGATCATATTGGGCAACCTGGCATACTTCGCATTAGTGCCGTCGTTGCCTCCTGCAGCACGTCATCATCCGCTTCACATGGATCTGGGCATGGCTCTGGATTTCTGGTTCTGCCTCGTCGCCTACGGCGTGATCCGCACCGCAAGAAAATGGCGATGACCCGCCTCGGTTGCTAGTTACTTTCGGAACCTCCGTAACCTCCAGGCCGGACGTACAATTTGTTCGATCATGCCGAAACTCGCAGTTTTGTACGACGCAGGTCAGGCCGTGCTCTCCACCTTTGATTTGGACGAGGTGTTGCAGAGAATCCTGGCCATCGCGCACGACTTTTTTCATCTGAACAACGTGGCTATCCTGCTGCTCGACAAGGATGCCCGGGAGCTGCGTGTCCGTTCGCAAATCGGATGGGATGTCGGCGAGGACACGATTTGTCTCGGATACCACGACGGCCTCACCGGGGCCTCCGTCGCAAAGAAGCAGCCAATCTATGCCCCCGATGTGACCAAAGATCCTCGATATATCTGCTGCGCGCAATCCACGCGCTCGGAACTGGCGATTCCGCTCATGGTCCGCGATGAAGTTGTGGGCGTCCTCGATTGCCAGAGCGACAGCATCGATCGCTTCGATCAGGAAACGATCGAATTGTTGACTCTATTTTCCACCCAGGCCTCGATCGCCCTGCAGAACGCGCATCTGTATTCCCTCGAACGCAAACGGGCACGGCAACTAGAGGCCATCAATACCATCGCGCAGCAAAGCACGGCTGTCATGGATCTTGAGGATCTGCTGGCTCGAGTCTGCTCCGTGATTCAGCTGGCCTTTCAAGTCTCCCACGTCTCACTTCTTCTACGGGAGGAATCCGACCTCGTGATGCGGGCGCATCAAGGAACGCTGACGCCTTGCACGCCGCCAGGCCAGCGCTTTCCCGCCAGCCAGGAGCCATGGTCGAGCGTGATTGCCACCAGCGGCATGGTCATCGACAAGGATGTCAGCACCATCCCTGAGCCGCGGCGGCTTTTCTACGAGGCCGCTTCGCGCATGAGCATTCCGCTCATCTCATTCGGCCAGACTCTGGGAGTGCTCACGCTGCACAGTTCGGAGAAAAATGCGTTCCGCGAGAGCGAACTGCAGTCGCTCGAGTCGGTCGCCGACATCTGCGCCAACTCCATTCAGAACGCGCACTACGTGGAACGCGTCAAGCAACTGGCATACCTGGATGGCTTGACTGGTATTTTCAATCGCCGCTTCTTCGAACTTCGCATCATCGAAGAAATCGAACGCGCCCGCCGCTACGGCACCGGAATGGCCGTGATCATGGCCGACATCGATCAGTTCAAGAGACTGAATGACGAATTCGGTCATTTGCTGGGCGATGAAGTGCTGCGCCAGGTCTCGTCGCTTTTTCACCAGCAATTGCGCAGGCTTGATGTGGTGTGCCGGTATGGTGGAGAAGAATTCGCTATCCTGCTGACTCAAACCAATGCTGAGCAGGCTATGGCGATCGGAGAGAAACTAAGGCGTATGGTGGCAAGCCATCAATTTCCAGGAGTCCCCCGAACCGTGACCATCAGCGCCGGAGTGGCGGTTTTTTCCACGCATGGGACGCTTCGGGATGAATTGATTCGTGCTGCCGACAATGGCCTCTATGCCGCGAAGCAGGCGGGACGTAATCGCGTCTGTCTCGCCAGCCTGGCGCGCGCTGCCACCAGTATCGGAAGTTAGAAAGCTATAAATCCAGGTAGTGTCCGCCGAAGTCCTGACCCATCTGCTCGAACTCCAGTTTCAGTTTTTCCTGATTCTTCTTTGAGTGCAAGCGGAATTCGTATCTCATTTTTTCCCGCTGCTGACGAAGTTTTTTCTGCTCTTTGCAAAGATCCCCGCGAAGCTCCATCACCGGTCCATCGGCATCGTCGAAAGCCAGCTCCATGTGAGGTTGCAATTGCGCAATTTCCTGCTGCAAGTCGGCGAATTCATCCCCCGATTCTGCGTCGATCACTGGACCCTGTAGACTCTCTTCGTCGTCCATGAGGTCGCCCGATTCCTTGCGCTCGGGCAAAGTCAAATTGAGGTTCTGCTCTTTTCTCTCCCGGATCACTCCCACGCTCACCGAGTTTCCGCTGCGTGACTTGACTGCGTGCGCGAAGTCGCTGGTGTCGTGCACGGGTTGGTCGTTCACCTTCACGATCACATCGCCGGCGCGTATGCCCGCCTTCTCCGCGCGGCTGCCTTTTTCCACCGAGCGCACAAGAACTCCGTTGCCGTTCTTCACGCCAAAGAATTCTCCCAGCTGAGGAGTGATGTTTTCCACCATCAGTCCACTGCGCGCCGAGGAAGTAACCACGACCATGTTGATGGCCGGAATGTCCAGGGACCTTCACATGAATATCGCCGGGGTGAGGACCGCGAAACGCGAACTCATTGTGTTTGTCGGCGAGCTGAACCTTCACCGTCACAGGCTGGCCGTCACGGCTGATTCCGAAGCTCACCATGCGTCCGGGCGGCATTTCGTGAATCATGCGGCGCAATTGTGCTCCACTTTCGACCGCGGTGCCATTCATGCTCAGGATTACGTCGTGCTCCTTGATGCCGGCCTTGCCGGCCGGAGCATCCTGATCGACCATCGTTACCTCGACCCCCTTTTCCTCTTTCAGCTTCAGAGTGGCCAGCCGTTCAGTAGTCACATCGGCAATGTCGACCCCAAGGTACGAACTGGTGCCGCTCTCTTCACTCGAAAACACCGCCCATGGCTGTCCCGGCGGATCCACTGACCAGTTCTGCGCCGCGTGCGAAAACGTGAGAAGCAACGGCAACACCGCGATACTTGTCAAAATGTATTTACCCATAGCCAATTCCCCCCTGGTTCGGTTGCCATCGCGATTGAGTCTGCATTCAATCGGATGGTCTGATTTTTGAGCTGATTGAAAAGCCTCCGCCTCTTTAGGCCGCTGGTTTCAATCTGCAATCTAAAATCAACAATCAGAAATCATCAGCACTGCGTTTACTTGGCGCGCTTGATCGAAATATCACCCGACGAAGTCCGAACCTTCAGCATCGGTCCGCCGCCATTCAGCTTGCCTTCCGCAGTCAGGGTCTTCGGTCCCCACTTGTCGCCTTCACTGGCGACGTGGATGTCGCCAAAATCGGACGTGATGTGGTGTCCGGTACCCATATCCACGCTGGCACGAACATTGATGGCTACATCGGACGCAATATATACAGTGATGTCGCCCGCTCCCGTTTCCAGATCGGAATCGTTGCGTTCAGCGCCGGTATTCACCAGCTTCACCGTGATTCCGCCCGCGCTCGTTTCCGCGCTCGCCGAGGGCACGCCGTATAACTCGATGCCTCCACCGCCAGTCTCTGCGTGCACGTGGCCTTTAGCCGAGGTCAGGTGGATACTCCCGCCGCCTGTCTCGATCTCGGCCGGGCCTCCTACGTCGCTCAGGTCCACGCTGCCGCCGCCAGTCGAAACCTTTACTTTCCCATTGCACTGGCCTAATACGATGCTGCCCCCACCCGTCTCAATGATCGCGCCCTGCGCGCCGGACTTGATCTCGATGCTTCCGCCGCCAGTTTCAGCTACCACCTTGCCATTGGGATGACGAACTACGATGGGACCTCCGCCAGTATGAAGTCCGAGCTCACCGCTGACCGACCCCACATCGATGGAGCCGCCTCCGGTGTCGGCGTTTGCTCCGCCGCCAATGTCAGCCAGTTTCAGGCTGCCACCGCCGCTCTCCGCTTCTACCCGGCCCGCGAGTCCCATGGCCTCAACATTTCCGCCTTCGGTTTCCAACTTGACCAGCGCCATTTCACGTGGCACTTCCACCGAAAACTCAGAGGAGCAATGGCGAGGCCGTTTTCCACCCTGCCAATCGCCGACGATCCACGCGGTATCGCCCTTCACGTACGCGGTTACCTTGTACTGTTCGAATTGGCGGCGCGCATCCTGTTCAGAAGAATTGCCGAAACGAGTATGAACGACGTAATTAATTCCCTGCTGCTGTCCGCCACGCACCACCACGGAGCCCATGTCCACTTTCACTCGTAAATTCTTGACCGCCGCCAGCGAACCTGTGATCTCCTGGCCCCAGGCTCCGCCTTCGCGGGACATATGTGTTTCCTGCGCCCAGCCCACCCCAACCAAGGCCAGTGGCGCAAGCAGGGCGAGCACAATGGCCAGCCCGACGATGTGTAGCGCGCGTCTCAAATATTCCTCCT
>QIAK01000138.1:6656-8475 GCA_003225515.1 Acidobacteriota bacterium
TTGGAATCATTCACCAACGCCCGCAGCACCGCGTCGCGCACATTAGTGTCGTTCTTGACGTAGTTGCCGAGTGCGTTCAGCGCTTTCAGCCTGACTCCCGGATTGTTATCGTTCTGCAACGCGTAAATCAGCGCTTCCCGCACCTGCATATCGCTGGTCTTCTGCGCCAGCAGATCGACCGAGTCCACCCGCACGCCGGAATTGAAGTTGTTGCGCGCCGCGTACAGCAGCAATTGCTGGATCTTCTGATCGTTTAGCGACCCCTGCACTTCCTGCGTGGATACGGCGTTGTACTTGATGCTCACCTGATTGCTGCCGGGCTGCTGGATGACGGACTCGATGCTGGCGATGGCCGAGTCGGACGGAATCGCGTTCGGCTCAACATTCGCGATAGGCGAACCCGCTACAGTTCGAGGTCCATACAGCTTGTATGTGGTTTCCACTCCGCCCAAAAAGCCGAGAACCAGAATCGCTGAAGCCAGCGCCGGCGAGAACTTCACCTGCCGCAGCCAGTTCGCCGGATCAACCGCCAGCCGGCTAAAAAAACTGCCCTGCTTGGCCGTCTCCAGCCCTTCCTGCAAGCGCATGCGCGAAGCCGCCACCAGATTGGGCGTCGGCTCGGCCGCGCGATCCTGCGCCAGCAGAGCATGAAACTCCTGCTCCGCCTTCAGTTCAGCCGCGCAATCGGCGCAGCGGACCACATGCTGCTCAAGTTCGTGGCGGGCGTCGTCCGCCAACTCGCCGTAAACCTGCAATACGATATTTTCGCGTACCCATTCACATTTCATCGTTGCACCTTACTCAAACTTCTGCTCATCTTCACACCCGCTCAAACTTTGCCCTGACCCCGAAACTTCTCCTCATCTCATATCCCCCAGCGCCCCGCGCAATTTCTGCGTGGCGCGGAAGAGAGTATTCTTAGCGGTCTCTTCCGTGGTCTGCAAAATCTCTCCGACAGTCCGCAGCTTCAGTCCGTGATAATGCTTCAACTCGAACACCATGCGCTCGCGCGGCGTTAGTTTCTCCAGCGCTCCCGAGATGCGCGCGCCTAGCTGCCGGCGCATCAAATCGCGCTCCGGATTCGCTCCCGAACGGCCATCCGGCACCTGATCGAGCAAGTCGTACTCGCCTCCATCGGCGCCTTTCGCGACCGGCGCATCCTCTTTGCGCACATTCTTCTTACGCAAGTGATCGAGGCATAAGTTGGTCACGATCCGGTAAATCCATGTGTAAAAGGAACACTCGAACCGGAAACTTCCGATGTTCTTGTACGCCTTGAGGAAGGCGTCCTGATAGACGTCTTGCGCGTCCTGCTCGGTCCCGGTGAGGTGGAGGGCCAGGCGCAACACCGCCTGATCGTAATGACGTACGAGTTCCTCGAAGGCGGCGCGGTCCCCGCGCTGCGCCTCGCGGATCAGCATCGTATCGTCAATGCGGCGTTCTTGCAGTGCCATGCGGCCCCGCGCGGGGTCCTGACTCTCGTTAGTATGGCTACCGCCGACTCTCTCCACTCTCTCACTCTTCGCTATCGAGTGGGCCCGTCCGCCAACCGCAAGTGGTAATACCCAAACACCTGCCGGCATGTGTTGTCCTGTCCTCTGCCCAGTATTTGCCGTATCCGGGCTTGCACAGGAATAGACGCAGAATCAGCGCAACCGTGAGCAGAAATTATAGGCTGGAAGGGGATTTTTGGGTGACCTAGGTCACTCAAGGGCAAAGATTTAGAGGGAAACAGAACAATGGGCCACAGCGTCAGGCTCCAATTTGGCATGGAAAGTGCCGTTGGAGCGGCGCACTACTGCCGCGATCTCAGACGGAA
>QIAK01000139.1:0-791 GCA_003225515.1 Acidobacteriota bacterium
CATTTCCACGGAATGTTGCAGGAACTTGCATAGATCGCGCCCGGCATTGGCGGTGCTGTTCGAAACAGCTTTTCCCGTTTACACACCACGTGCGTATAGCGTAAGCTCGTCGAGCTTTGCGCTGCCTCCCGATGACAGCGCGGCGCCCTCCCCCAGGAAATCCTAGCCTCAAGGACTTGCATTCATGCCACGTCGTTCGCAGAATTCCTCCAGTTGCGTCAAGCGTGCGTTTTCCATTTTCTTTCTCTCGATAGCATCTCTCGCCGCCGCTCAGACAGCGATTACGACGTACCACGTCGACAACAATCGCACCGGCTGGAATTCCCATGAAATCATCTTGACTCCGGCCAACGTCGGCACCTCCTCATTCGGAATCCTGAAAACCGTCGCGCTTGATGATCAGGTAGATGGCCAGCCCCTGTTTGTTCCCGGCGTGACCATCACTGGGGGAATTCATCAGGGCGTACACGATGTGGTGTACGTGGCAACGGAGAGCAACACTATTTACGCGATCGATGCAGAGGCCGGCACGGTGCTGCTCAAACCAAATTTCGGCAAGCCGGTCGGCTTTCCCATCGGATGTTCGAATAACGGACCAAACGTCGGCATCAACTCCACTCCAGTCATCGATTTGACCAGCAACACGCTTTACGTTCTGATCTACACCCAGGATTCCACCGGCCCCGCCTACCGCATTCATGCACTCGACCTGGGCAGCCTGCGCGACAAAGTTGCCGCTCAGTTGGTCACCGCTTCTCATACCTTGTTGGATGGTTCGACTTTCAGTTTCA
>QIAK01000139.1:819-4998 GCA_003225515.1 Acidobacteriota bacterium
ACGCAGGATTTGGCAGCTTTTGCGATTTTGCCGCCAATCTTTCACGCGGCTGGCTGCTGGGCTGGTCCACGGGATCGCTTACGCCTCTTGCCTCGAACCAGATTTTTGATACTCAGGTGAGTTCGCCCAACAGCTTCTTTCTTTCTTCCATCTGGATGTCGGGATACGGGCTTGCCTCCGACGATTCCGGCAACATTCTTTTCGTTACCGGAAATTCTGATTACTCCGGCACTACCTATGACGGGGTCAGCAATATTCAGGAGAGCGTGGTAAAAGTTTCGACCGATCTCACTACCGTCCTCGATTTATTCACGCCAAGGAACCAGGCCACCCTCGATCAAACCGATGCGGACTTCGGTTCTGGAGGAGCGCTCGTCCTGCCCGACCAGCCGGGATCGATCCCACACATGGCGGTCGCCGTCGGAAAAGTTGGGAATCTTTTTCTCATGGACGAGGATAAGTTAGGTGGATACTCGACCAAAACAAACAATGTCCTCGGAACCTACAGCGTTGGGAATTGCTGGTGCGGCCCGTCGTACTTCGTCGATCCCTCCGACGGTCTCGGCCGCGTTGTAACCAGCGGCGGGCACGCCGTGCAAGTCTATAAGGTACAGACTTCGCCTGCCGCCGCGTTGATCAAACTTTCTACAACTCCCATTGCTGCGGGAATTCAGTTCGCCGGATTTTTCACCAGTATCTCGTCGAACGGCACTGCGAGCACAATCCTATGGGCGCTCTCACGCCCAACCGGCACGTCGGGAAATCCGATATTCCTTTATGCATTCAATCCCGAAACTCTGGTGGGTAGCTCCATGCAGCAACTGTTCAGGGGTCAAGCCGGCTCCTGGCCCAACACCGGCGGCAACGCCAATCTGGTTCCGGTTGTCGCCAACGGCGAAGTCTTCGTCGCCAGCCACGCCCAACTTAAGATTTTCGGGATCAAGCCAGCTCGCAAAAAATGATGCCTTGCACCGCGTGAAGAGGCTTGTCCGCCGCCACTGCGAGGACCATCCCACAGAGCATCCAAACTCCCAAGCCAGTAAGAACACGGATGCGCATTCCCGGGATTATAGCGGCGCGATTCCACGAAGTGCTACGCTCATAAAGTGCATCCTCGCAAACGACTCACGAGGCGATGGCCGCCTCGGCCGTCCCGCCATGGGGAAGCCCGGCGGCTCCGCAAATACTGTTTGCGATTATTATGCGCATTCCTATTCTGCTGCACTGCCATTGAGGCTCGTGCCGCCGATTGGACCGTGCACGCCCTTCCCACCCGCCTTGTGAATGGCGCCCCAGTCTTGTTCCAGGTAAAGCCCGCAGGAAAACTCGAATCTCTTACCGGAAAATGGTTCACGCACGAACTAACCTTCAGTTATCAATCGTCCTCAAAAACGTGGTTCGCCCTGGCAGGCGTACCCTTCGAGACAACCCCGGGCAAATACTCTCTTGAACTTACCGGCGAGAGCGCAACTAAAAAGACTCCAGTGAACTTCACGCGCACCTTCACCGTCGCGCGCGCAAAGTACCCTCAGATAAAAGTCGAACTCAAGGTCGAAAAGAAATTCACCGAGCCTTCTCCCGAGCAGGAACAGCAGATTGCAGAATCGGTGAAGATCAAGCAGGATTACCTGAGTCGCGTCACTCCCAATCGCGAGTGGGACGGCAAATTCGCCGCCCCGGCTGACGCTCCCATTTCCGACGTGTACGGTTCACAGCGGATCTTCAATGGCAAGGCGCAACGCGAACATCAGGGACTCGATTTCCGGGTCCCCACAGGAACTCCGGTAGCGGCGATGAATGCCGGCACCGTGTTGCTGGCCCGCTTCCTATACTTCGAAGGCAACTGCGTGGTGATCGACCACGGCCAAGGCTTGCTCACTCTCTATTTTCATCTTTCCGAACTGAAGGTAAAAGAAGGAGACCACGTAGATCGCGGCGAGGAAATCGGCCTCAGTGGTGGCACAGGCCGCGCTACCGGTCCGCATTTGCACGTAGCCGTGCGCTGGCAAGGTACGTACCTGGACCCCGCGCGATTGCTGGAATTACCATTACCGTGAGTCGCAATTCATCAAGCCGCTCCTCCGGAAAACTTGCCTCGCGGCCGCAAAGCGTCGTGCAGAGCCTCTTTCAATCCCAGGTTTCGAATCAGACGGTGCAGGTAATTCGGATGCACGCCCAGAATTCCCGCTGCGTCGACATAATTTCCTCGCGTCTGCTCCACCGCGTCCACAATCAATTGCTTCTTTAATTCCTTCACGCTCGCGTGATATTTCCCTTCGTGCATCGCCACTGGCGATTCCTGCTCCAGCAGAGACTCCGGCAAATCCTCCAGCAGGACGGAGTCTGACGATCCCATAACCAACGCGCGCTCAATAGCATTTTCCAGTTCCCGCACATTGCCCGGCCACTCGTAATTAACCAGCGCGGCCATAGCTTCCCGCGACACCGGTTTCGGCTTCACCTTGCTCCGCTTGGCATACTTCTGCAGAAAATGCCGGGTGAGCATCGGAATATCTTCCCGCCGTTCGCGCAGCGGAGGCATGGTCAACTGCACTACCGCCAGGCGGTAGTAAAGATCTTGCCGAAACCGGCCAAGCCGAACCGCTTCGTTCAAGTCGCAATTGGTCGCGGCAATCAAACGGATGTCGACCTTAATGGTCTGGGTTCCACCTACGCGCTCAAACTCACGCTCCTGCAACACGCGCAGCAACTTGACTTGCAGCGCCGGAGCCAGTTCTCCAATCTCATCCAGGAACACTACGCCGCCATCCGCAATCTCCAATCGTCCCCTCTTCAGCCCGGCCGCGCCCGTGAAAGCTCCGCGCTCATGTCCAAACAGATCAGTTTCCAGCAGTGTCTCTGGAATCGCCGCACAGTTAATGGCTACGAATTGTTTATTCTTCCTGGGGCTGTTGCGATGCAGTGCGCGGGCCGCCAGTTCCTTTCCTGTTCCGCTCTCTCCTTCGATAAGCACGGTCGATTCGGCTGGCGAAACCCTCGCAAGAAATTGAAAAATCTCTCTCATCTTCGCGCCTTCCCCGACCAGGCTCTGCTCCTGCCTGACTTCCGTGGTGAGGCGCTGATTTTCCTGCTCGAGCCATTGCAGGCGCTGTGCATTGTCGAGGGCGACCGCCGAAATTCCGGCGATTGCCGCCATCAATTGCAGGTGATCTTCATGAAACCGGTTCGCCGCGTTCGTGCTGTCGAGGTAGATGCATCCAATCACACGCTGAAAGACCGTCAACGGCACGCAGATCAGCGATCGCACTTCCAAAGCGATCAGGCTTTCCACGTCTCGCAGCGTCCCAGTCGTAGGAACGTCGACTCCCAGTATGGCGACATTTTCCTGCATCACGCGTCGCGCAATCGTGCGGCTCACCCGCACCAGTTGAGGCTGTCGCGATTGTCGAGTCCGCGCATAAAGGCAGCTGAACTCCTGTTCCGCGCCTTCCGCCAGAAGAATCGCACCGCGGTCCGCCGGCACCATTTCAAAAATCAGATCCAGCAACTGTGCCTGCAACTCCTCCAGATCGCGAATGGCATGCACGATGCGGCTGATCTTAAGCAGCCCGCTCAAATTGCGTGCCACTTGCGACGTCGCCGGCAACTCTTGCAGCAGCCGGTCCGGTTGCAGGTACACCGCTTCTCTGGGATGAATCAGCTTGGTTTCAGCCGTGGGGTGGCTGTCGTCAAATTCCACCCGGCTCGCGGGTAGCGGCTGGTCCTCATCTTCCACCAGAAATAAAAAGACTGAGTCGCCGGTTGCGATCTCGTCTCCGTGTCGCAGCCAGTGTTCCTTCACCGAGCGACCGTTAACCAAAGTCCCGTTGCGGCTGTCCAGGTCCTTGATCTGGAAACGATCGTCCTCATCCCGGCGCAGCAAACAATGTTTTCGCGAGACCGACGCATCGGGCACCGCCACAGAATTCGCGGGATCGCGTCCCAGCGTAGCTTCCAGTTCTGGCAGCGGAATGGTTGAGTCTTTCGAGGGTCCAGCTAGCACCAAGAGTCTAGGACGCAATCAGGGTCTCCCATTCCGTGCAGAACTTCTTACCACAGAGTGGGCCGAAATGCATGCCTGGTCTGGGACCTGTTCCAATATCCGAACGGATAGCAGAACTATCTATTCAGATAGCGTTTGGGACTTCCGTCCAGATAAGGGCGGTCAGGACGAATCAA